>JAOTSC010000126.1 GCA_030247525.1 bacterium
ACATTACTGTCAGACCCTTTCCCCCCGGCATCGCTTTAGTGGAAGTAGCTTGAATTTGAGTCGGTGGGTTGCCGACGAGCTGAAAATTCCATTCGGTTCTCGTCTTCGGGTCGAGCGTTAGATACCCGCCGTTGGTAAGATCGGTAACGGTTGCCGGATAGTATCCCTTATCGTGGTAATAGATATTCGCCGCTTGGCGAATCGCATCAATCGACGCCACGGCATAGGTGACGTGGGATCGTCCGATTTCCCTTTTAATAAGCGGTGTGAACATTACGGAAAACACCAGCAAAAGCGGCAGTACCACAGATGCCAGCCCCTGTTCCCACCAGCGTGAAGATGCGCTGGCGCTTAGCGACTCGGGAAGTTGCTGTTGCGAAATTCCTGTTACGGCATCGCAATAATCCGAAATCACAATTGCGAGAAACCCCAGACTGCTCGCCGCAAAAAAGTTACTCGACAACGCCAACCAGCGAAGGTTCAGGGTTATATCGAGTAAATCAAATAGACTTGCGATCCCGGCAAGCGTACAGAACGCCAACACCGCCCAACTGCGCTGCGCCGTCACCGTAAGATTGTTCCGAGTGCCGTATTTGCGAAGCTCCGACTGCCAACCGTAGTATGCCTTAAAACGCCAGAAGATGTTGAAGATGGGAATGAGCAGAAGGGTTGCAGTGATGAGGGGTGTTTTGCGGGTTTTCCCATCCTGCAAATGCTGCCAGATGGTAAACACAAACATCAGCTCGAATACCGTTGCCAGTAAACCAACGATAATGCTTACTTGCATTTGTATACTATCGGCAAAGTAACCGGGAGCGGCGAGCGCCTGCATCGTATAGAATGCGATTTTAGCAGTAGCGGGAACCAGAATCCCGAAGAGGAATAGCATTTTATTCATCGGCTTCATGGTAGCCTCCATGGTTTATTTATTATACAAACGGAAAACCCAATAACGAATCGATTTTCCTTCCGTATATTCTTTTTCGGTAACTCATTAAGAAAGTTAGGGTAGATGAATCAATCCCGGGCATTTCTCGACGCCTTGTCGCGTAAAATCCTTGTCATGGACGGCGCAACCGGTACGGCGCTCGAACGGATGAAACCAACTGCGTCCGATTTCGGCGGCGAGGATAAGGAAGGGTGCAACGAAGCGCTCAACTTGTTTGCACCTCAAATCGTCGAACAGTTGCATAAAACGTATATTGACGCGGGGGCGGATATCCTCGAGACAAATTCGTTCAATGGTTCGACATTAGTGCTCGGCGAGTACGGTTTAGCGCAGGAAATCCATGAAGTAAACCGGCGGGCGGCTGAGCTGGCGAAAAGTGCAATAGCGAAATATGCTTCCGAACGTCCCGTATTTGTTGCCGGGGCAATGGGACCGACCAACCGCGCGTTATCGATCACCGGAGGTACTACTTTCGATGCCTTGGTCGAATCGTACCGGTTGCAGGCACTTGGTTTGCTATTGGGCGGCGCCGATTATCTCCTGCTCGAAACGCAACAAGATACCGTCAACTTGAAGGCGGCGTGGCGCGGTGTGCAGTTCGCGATCAAAGAGTTTGGGCAATTGGTGCCGGTTGCAATATCGGTAACTATTGAGACCAATGGGACAATGCTCGGTGGTCAAACTATCGACGCGTTGTATTACACGGTTGCAAGTTATGAGCCGGTATATGTCGGGATGAATTGTGCGACCGGTCCCGATAAGATGACCGACCACATCCGTTCACTATCGCAAATCTGTCATCGTCCGGTAGCGTGTGTGCCGAATGCCGGATTGCCGAATACCGAAGGGGAATACAACGAAGGTCCTGAACAATTCCATCACGCCTTCGACCGCTTTCTTCGCGAAGGATTTTTGAATGTGGTCGGGGGGTGTTGCGGTACGTCGTCGGAGCATATCAAAGTCTTGCGCAAATTAGCCGACCATTATAGCCCGCGCATTCCGATTGCGAAGGCGAATCGGAGAACGCTTGCCGGCTACGAACCGCTTATCATCGACAATTTCATTCGTCCCGTGTTTGTTGGTGAACGCACGAATGTAATTGGATCGCGCAAATTCAAGCGGATGGTTTCCGAGGAGAAGTACGACTTAGCCGCCGAAATCGGGAAAGAGCAAGTCAATAAAGGCGCGCATCTCATCGATATTTGTACGGCGAATCCCGACCGCGACGAATGGAAGGATTTTCACGGGGTGCTTTCCTCGCTGCTGCGCAAAGTCCGCGTCCCCATCATGATCGACTCGACCGATGCACAAGTCGTTGAGGATGCGCTGCGTTCGATTCCCGGCAAAGCGATTATCAATTCGATTAATTTTGAAGATGGCGAAAAACGGCTGGAATTGATTTGCCCGATTGCGAAAGAATTCGGCGCGTCGCTCGTATTTGGTCTGATCGACGAAGACAAAGAAGCGGGGATGGCGGTAACGCTGGAACGCAAACTTGCGATAGCGGAGCGCGCCTACGATACGCTCGTGAACCGATGGGGGTTCGATCCGGGTGAGGTGGTTTTCGATCCGCTGGTATTTCCTTGCGGTACCGGCGATCCGAATTACCACGGAGCTGCCGCGGCGACGATTGCCGCTGTACGGGAAATAAAAACTCGCTGGCCTGATTGCTTGACGGTATTGGGTATCTCAAACGTAAGTTTCGGATTGCCCGATGCGGGGCGGGAAGTTCTCAATTCGGTGTTCCTCTACGAAAATGTGCAAGCCGGTCTCGATATGGCAATCGTTAATACCGCTGGATTGCACCGCTATGCGACAATTCCCCCGGAAGAGATCGAACTCAGTCTTAACTTGCTGTACGAGCGCCGCGACGATGCGATTGCCCGCTTTGCCGCCCATTACCGCGATATAGTACAAGCCGATAAAGTTGACGAATGGGGGCATCTCTCAAACGACGAGAAAATCGCCAAGTGCATCGTAACCGGGACAAAAGAGGGACTCACCGGGTATCTCGATCATGCGTTGCAATCAGCCGAACCGCTCGCCATTATTAACGGGCCGCTCATGGTCGGTATGAAAGAAGTTGGGCGGTTGTTCGCCGATAATAAACTAATTGTCGCCGAGGTATTGGAATCGGCGGAAGCGATGAAAGTCGGCGTCGATCACTTGAAGAAATTCTTCGCGCCCGGCGCAAAATCGTCAACCCGTGGTAAAATGCTGCTCGCGACGGTGAAGGGGGATGTTCACGACATCGGGAAGAATCTCGTCGATATGATTTTCTCGAATAACGGGTATGAAGTCGTAAACCTTGGTATCAAGATTCCGCCGGATGTATTGATTCAAGCGGTGCTCGAACACAATCCTGATTTTATCGGATTATCCGGACTGTTGGTGCGCAGCGCGCAGATGATGGTTACCACCGCGCAGGATTTCAATGCGGCTGGCATCGATATTCCCTTAATTGTTGGTGGTGCCGCTCTCACAAAAAAATTTACTATGACTAAAATCGCGCTCGAGCATTTAGGTCCCACCTTCTATGCTGCCGAAGCGATGCAGGGTCTCGAATTAGCGAACCGGTTGACCGACGACGACGAGCGTCCGAAACTGTTCACCGAATGGAAGGATATTCAACAACGACTGCTTGCCTCCAGCAGCGAAAATGAACAAGAACTGCCGCCAGCGCCAAGCGGTTCGCGCTGGGAAGTATGCGAAATCCCGACTCCGCCAGACTACGATGAACATGTATTGACCGAGCTTCCGCTCGACGAAATTCTTGCTCTCATCAATCCGATGATGTTGTACGGCAAACATCTCGGACTGAAAAACTCGATGGCAAGGCTCAATAAACCGGGCGACAAGCAGGCATGGGAACTGCAGAAACAGGTGGAGAAAGTAATCGACCGCGCCGTACATTTGGGTATTCTCCGTCCCCGCGCGCTATACCGGTACTTCCTTGCTCATTCAGTGAACGAATCGTTGTATCTTATGGATGCGAAGACAAAACAGGAACTTGCACAAATTGAGTTCCCCCGCGAACGAACCGAGCCGTTCCGTTGTGCATCGGATTGGGTGCGACCGTTGGCGCAGGGTGGCAACGATTCGATGGCGATGTTTGTCGTAAATGCCGGTACCGAAGTCGGTAAATTGGCGAATGAGTGGATGAATGCCGGTGAGTTGCTAAATAGCCATATCCTCGCTTCGGTGGCGATTGAGACGGCGGAAGCGACTGCCGAGTGGATCCATAAAAAAATTCGCGCCGATTGGGGTTACCCCGACGATTCGGAAATGGCGTTTGGCGACTACATCAAATGCCGGTATCGCGGATTGCGGATCAGCTTCGGTTACCCAGCATGCCCACGGATTGAGGATCAGGAAATCTTGTTCAGATTATTGCAACCGGAGCATAAAATCGGTGTACAGTTAACCGATGGGTTTATGATGGAACCGGAAGCGTCTGTTAGCGCGCTGGTGTTTCATCACCCGACAGCGAAATATTTCTCGGCTTGACCAAACAACAAGCTATCTTACGAATCGTTCCTTGAGTTGGTAGTCGCGGGCTTTAGCCCGCGCTCAGGTAACACAAATTAAGGAAACGCGAGCTAAAGCCCGCGGCTACCATTTGTGAGATAAATTCAAAAAGTCTGGTAAGGGAACGGAATTACAAAGAATCATAAGGAGTTCAACATGGCGAACGAAGTATCGTCGGAAAAGTATCTCACCTTTCAGATTGCTGAAGAGACCTATGGTATCTCTATTTTGAAAGTGCGGGAAATCATCGGATTGATCACGATAACCAAGATTCCCCATACCCCCGATTTCATATTAGGGATAGTCAATCTCCGGGGGAAAGTGATTCCGGTGGTCGATATGCGAACCAAATTTGGCTTTCCCTATGCCGAACCAACCGAGCAAACCTGCATTATCGTGGTCGATCTTGGTCAATTCCAAGCGGGGATCGTTGTCGATAGCGTTTCCGAAGTGATGAATATCAACCAAAGCAACATCGAACCTCCACCGGCATTCGGAAGCGAGGTCGATACATCGTTCATCGTCGGGATCGGGAAGTTAAAAGAGCGGGTCGTCCTATTGTTAGATATTGAACGGGTACTCTCGATGGGGGTGGATATTGATTTTATCGGAAGCCTGACTCGCCAAACTGCCGAGGACTCGCAGTAAATAATCCATCATCACTATCCGTTTTTTTTTTGCCAACCGGTAAACTTGGTTGGTAAGTGACGATGTTTTGATTTACCTTGAAAAAATTTTTGTAAATATCGATTATCGATGCGGTTAGTCAATACGTGCTACTTGTAAACATTCTGGTGGGTAATGCTGCAAAAATCTCTACTTTCCTGTTTAGGAATCCTCTCTTTCTTTGTTGTCCCGATGGTGCATGCCGCGGAAGCTTTGAGTTCCGACACTGCCTTGGAACAACTCATCACCGGTAACAAACGATTCTGTACCGCACAAACGATTCATCCCAATCAAGATGCTGTCCGTCGTAAAGTTACCAATAGCGGGGGGCAGCACCCCTTTACTACCGTCATTAGTTGTTCCGATTCCCGGGTTGTTCCGGAAATTCTCTTCGATCAAGGGATCGGCGACGTGTTTGTCGTGCGGGTTGCTGGGAATGTCTGCGACAGTGATGAAATCGGTTCAATCGAGTATGGCGTCGAACACCTGAAAACCCCGTTGTTGGTGGTATTGGGACATAGCAATTGCGGCGCAGTCACCGCAGTTGTTACAGGTGGTCAAGTACACGGGAGTATCCCCGGTTTGGTCGATAACATCGTCCCTGCCGCGAAACGTGCCAGTGAACGGAACCCGAAATTACACGGGAAAGAGCTCGTTCCCATCGCAATCCGGGAAAATGTTTGGGTATCGATTGAAGACCTCTTGCGTCGAAGTCCGATGACTTGCGAGTTAGTTCAGGAAGGTTCCTTGCAAATCGTTGGGGCGATGTATGATATCGAGACCGGCGAAGTCGAGTGGATGGGAAAACACCCAAATCAAGCACAATTGCTGAAAAACACGGCGGAACACGAATCTTCCGAACACGAATCAAAACCCAAACACGAGTAAAGTGTGATGTAAAAAAGATTGTTTGGGCGTCGATATTAGTTCACTTGCTCCGAAGTACAACTCATCATGTGACAAACCATGAAACTGAACTCCAACGATCCGCTCACCGCAAAGCAACTGCAAATTCGAGTTTTGCTGTTTTTTGTTGGTTACATCTGTTGTTTAGAATTTGGTAACATACTCACTCTAAGCGCCGAGGGTTTTGCTTCGTTCTGGCCGGCAAGTGGATTGTTTCTGGCGATTCTCCTCTTGACGGCGAAGCGATATTGGCTGCTACTGATTCTCACGGTTTTTCCGGCGCACATCCTTAATGGCATCTTTCACCAACAGAGCACGGTTGCCAGTTTAGTACATGCGGTTGGCGGATCGCTGGAAGCGGCGGTCGGCGCATACATGTTGCGCCGTTTGTTTAGTCGCAAAGTACAGTTAACCAGTTCTGTTCTATCGATGCTTTGGGTAATCGCAGCGTTTGTTTTTGCCGCAAGTATTAATGCCACACTTTACACAATTATCGGCACACAATCTTCCAATTCGTTTATTGAGGTTTGGCTGCAAAAACTGGCAAGCGATATTGTCGGGATGATTTCCGTTACTCCCCTCATCGTGGCATGGTCAAAACCATCGAAAGGACTGGTTAAGAAGCAAGGATACGCTGCCCTCGCTGAGCTGATAATCCTATCAGTCCTGAGTTTTGCTACATGGTTCGTCATCTTCTCGGGAATCGGGGGAAAAGCGATATCCCAGAAGTACATCGCAATCTGCTTCCTCTTCATCGCAGCATTGCGGTTAACCCCGAAAATGTTCACCTTCTTCGGTTTCGTATTTGCAATTCTGGCATTTTACTTCGGGCAAACCTCAGCTTCTTATGAAGCATGGGATGTTATCCTAATTGAGAATCGAGTTGTCTCGATTCAAATATTTGTCATTCTGAGTCTATTGTTATCGAACCAGTTTCGCTTTTTAGAACAGCAGCGGCAATCCCTACTGGCTCTGGAATCGGAAAGTGAGAGCGAACGGAAATTTGCCGTCGTTTTCCAACAAGCCCCTCTGTTGATGGCGTTAAGCCAGATCGAAGACGGTAGCCTACTTGATGTTAACAACAGATTTTGTGAAGCGTTGGGCTACACCCGTGAAGAGTTGTTGAACAAAACAGCGACTGAAATCGGCATTATCAGTTCCGAAGATCGAGATCGATTGGCTGTGGAGTATTCCAATTTGGGGAGAGTTTCTGCAGTAGAATGTAAAATTACCCGAAAAAACCGAACAACCATCGATTGTCTTGTAACTGCGGAGGAAATTCGGATTGGTGGCGTTCCCCGTTTATTGACAATTGCCGATGACATCACCGATCAAAAACGCACAGAGTTGGAGCTCCGCCGACATTCCGAAAATCTGACATTGTTGATTCAAGCCAGCCAATCGATCAATCAAACTTTGCAACTCAATGAGATTTACAACGCAGTTCATGCATTTGTGCAGAGCATTTTGAAATTTGATGCCTTTGTACTCTCCACTTTCAATCCGGATACTGAGAAGATTCGTTGCGTTGCCGCATGGTCCGACGGAAAACAGAAGAGCGTATCGAGTGTTCCGGAAATTCCGTTAGCGCCGGAAGGAACCGGGATAGTAAGTAAAGTCATTCGGTCAGGTAGAGCGCAATTAATAAAGGACTATGACAAGCAGTTCAAGGATACTAAAGTAAAGTACATTATCGCACCCGATAGCGATAAAGTCAGCACTTCATCGGAAGGTACGCAACCTGCCCAGACAGCGATCATTGTTCCGATCAAAAACGATGATGGGGTTTCAGGTGTGATTCAAGTACTAAGCACCGAGCCAAACGCGTACACACAAAGCCAGATGAATCTGATCGAGGCTTTCGCACTGCAAGTTGGATTAGCGATTAAGAATGCCCAGTTGTATCAAGCGTCGCAAAACGAGATTGCCTTGAGGACATGGGTCGAATCCGAGTTGCGCTCGAGTGAAGAGCGGTTCCGTAGCATGGCGGAGCAACTCGTCGATATGTTGTATCAAACCGACGAGAAAGGAGTAATAACCTATGTTTCCCCATCCTCGCTTCGCATTTTTGGTTGGCTGCCCGAGGAGATGATAAATCATCAATTCACGGAGTTCTTAGCGGAAGATCAAATCCCGATAGCCACCCAAGCATTTCAATGTGCGATTTCAACCGGCAAATCGGCAAGTAAACTCGAACTTTTGATGCGGCGGAAAGACGGTACTGTTTTTCAGGGGGAGTTAAACGCAGCGATGCTCTTCCTTGACCGAAAAATTGTTGGTACGCAAGGTCTGATTCGCGATGTCACCGAACGAAAGCAGGTAGAAGAAGAGCTGTGGGAGAGTAAAGAACGTTATCGGGCGATTTCGGAATATTCACATAACGCCATCTGTATTATCGACGAATTTGCGAAAATTCTATGGGTAAATGACGAGATGGTAAAAGTAGGCGGCTATTCCCGGGAAGAAATTCAACACGCAAGCTCCTTTGCAGACTTTGTTGCGCCTGAATCGTTGGAATTTGTTGTAACCAACTTCCAGAAAGTCTTTCGCGATGAGCCGTATGAACACCATTACACTTTCACGATTATTCGCAAAGACGGTGTGAAACGCCTTTGCGAAAAACACATGGTCGACATCAAAGATAACAAGGGAAAGCGGGTCCTTGTCATCAGTATGTTGGATGTTACCGAACAGAAACATGCTGAAGTTGCACTGAAAGAAGTAACCCAACGATTGCGGTTGGCGACCGTATCCTCCCGAATGGGAGTGTGGGACTGGAATATTCCCACCGGTGAACTGATTTGGGATGACCGGATGTACGAGATTTACGGCGTCGACCGGTCGACTTTTACATGCAATTTCGCTGAGATTGTAAAGCTTGTACATCCGGAAGATATCGAGCAGCAGTATCGCGCCAGCGAGGATGTAAAAGCGGGGAGGCGGGAGTATGATACCGAGTTCCGCATCGTATTGAACGATGGTTCCATCAAGTATATCAAAGCGAATGCCGTTATAATCCTCGACAATGACAACAAACCATGGCGGATGGTGGGAGTCAATCGCGACATCACTGAATTGAAGTTAGCGGAAATCGAATTGCGGGAACGCGAACGGAAATGGGCGACATTAATCAGTAACCTACCCGGTTTTGTTTATCGTTGCGCCAATGATCCCAACTGGACAATGGACTACATTAGCATCGGATGCCGTGAAGTAACCGGTTACGAGCCCGAGGATTTCTTCAACAATCGCAAACTCTCTTATAACGATATCGTCGATCCTCAGTACCAAGAGCCGTTATGGAATAAATGGCAGCAAGTTTTAAGTCGGCGGGAAAGTTTTGAAGGCGAATACCAAATTATCACAGCAAATGGTGAGACTCGTTGGGTTTGGGAACGTGGACAAGGAATCTTCGATGAAAACGGAAATCTGCTGTGGTTGGAAGGGTTTATTACCGATATCACCGAGCGGAAGCGGGCAGAGACAGCACTGATCGAAAGCGAAGCGCAATTCCGGCGAATTGTCGAGACGGCGAATGAAGGTATTTGGGTGATGGATCGCAGTTGTAAAACAACCTTTGTAAACTCTCGGATGCTTGAAATGCTGGGTTGCTCAATGGAAATTCTCATGGAGAATCCAATTGATTTCTTCATGTTCAAAGAGGATATCGAAGAACACGCTGAAATGATGGAGTCCCGTGAGGCTGGAACATCCAGTATATACGAACACCGGTTTAAGCGGTCCGACGGAACGACACTCTGGACAATCGTGTCGGCGGCGCCGATTGTTTCCGCTACGGGTGAGTATGTTGGTTCGTTTGGCATGTTTACCGACATCACCGAGCGGAAGAAAAC
>JAOTSC010000127.1 GCA_030247525.1 bacterium
GAGTAGTACAGATTGTTCTCATCGTCAAGTTGAATATAGCCAACATAGTAATTCTCACCGGATTTTGTTAGACAAGAAAAACTTTGCTCGCGGTCAGACGAATCGATAACAACGCCTGCTGGATTCAACATTGGCTGCCCACTGGCACTGACATGTTGAACCTGGACTTGGTTGTAGAAGTAAGGTGAAGTTGTATCAACTGCGGTGTAACAAAACAAGGCACCGCTATTGCCATCGGGTACGCCAGACAGATTATCGATGTTGTACAAAGGAGGCGAAATCTGGGTACCGAAGTTTCCCCACATTCGCTCGCCATTGCGGGAGATTTTTTGACTTCGAAGTGTTCTAACCTCTAACGCAGTTTGAGTATAGATGACAATTGCGTCTTGATCAGGAGTGGTAACTAATAGAGGTGAACTGAGTTGCTGTCCACCCTGTTGGCTGACATAATTGTTTGTATCCAGCGTAACAGGATTTCCATCGTGTGCACAACCAATCGGCGCCCCAGTTACTGCGTTGTTGATCGAGTAATAGACCCGACTTCCGAATGGCTGCCATCGACCATCGACCCAAGTCGTAAAGAAACGGTCGGTCTCGTTAGAAAGCACCGAAATGTTCATGCAATTATAGCTAATATCGGGGATTGTCAGTATACCATTCGCGGGAAAGTTCTCGATTGGCTGTCCCGTTCCACTCCAAAGCGTTCGATAGATTGGCTCCGAACCGTTGCGGGAGTCTTGCCATAAAAAGAGGAATCGATCGTTACCCGCGAATTTTGGAATCACCTGGTACTGTCCTCCGGTTGCATTCGCGACGGGTCTTCCGTTGACATCCCATAGTGGTTGTCCGCTCGCGTCGATTCGTTGGGCAAAAATATCTTGCATCGGAGAGAAATCTTCTCGTTCATCTTCCCAGGCGATAATTACTCCCCGATTGCCATCCGACGAGATTTGAGATTCGCGTTGCTGATGGAGTTCCACACAAACAGCCGTACCGTTTACTCCCCAAAGTTTTTGTAAAGTGGTTGTTCCGGTAACTTTATTGCAATAAATATCATCATTTGAATTAGCTATTGGATCGTTCCGAAAATCTTCCCATGCGACAATGCAAGTATCAACTCCAGCAGATATGATTTTAGGTCGGATTTGGTCGCCGACGATATTCGTTAGGGGAACACCGGTTGCTCCTGGGTTCCAACGGGGAGTACCGCTTGAATCGATTCGCTGCATATACAGTTCATGATCTTGCTCACCGGGCGTAAAGTTCCTCCACACCAGAAATGCGCCATTCCGCCCATCGGGACAAATCTCGATATGTGATTGTTCGCCAACAGCATCGATCAGTATCTGTCCAGTGGAATCGAATTGAAGTGTGCCATTCGAGCGCAGTCGTTGTAGAAACAAATTAGGATCACCGGAACTCCGGCTATCAACCCAAGTGACCCAAACACCGCCACGTCCATCAGTGCAAATAGAGTAATAGCCGTTGTACGGTTGACTTGCCGCCGCAACGGCAATTGGTGTACCGTTTGCCCGAAAACCGGGAGCAGTTTGTCCATTACCGAGAATTCGGGTTCCCCATAGATCAGTACTAAAGCCTCGCCGATTATCCTCCCAAACCAAAATCGCTCCATCGCCGCCGTCGGAGATCATCCTGAGATTCATGCGATAATCATTTGCCTCTGCGATAAGCAAACCTTCGGTAGTGTCACCGATTGTTGGCCAAAGTGTATTCCCGTTTGCTAATATCTTCTGGGCATAGATCGATCGCAAAACACCATCGCGATAGTCAACCCAAGCGACAATGCAACCGTCCGATAACGCTTGTACCGTAGGATAATCCTGATGATTGGTATGATCGTTTATCGTGCGGATCCAGAGCAGATTTCCGCTGGAATCGACGGCTGCTCCCCGGATGCGCCAGTCGAATTCGCCACGTTCCGACCATGCGAAATATGTATTGCGATTTCCACTCGGAGAAACCGAGACTGCGTGTTTTTGGTCGTTGTACTCCCAACCCCAATTAATACTACTCCCCCCGCGAATCGTGAGTCCGAGCGAATCGCCGGGATATCGGAGTTGGTTTTGTTGGTATTGTCCGAACGAAACACTCGTGAGGATGGAAAACAGGATAAGGGCAGAAAGCTTGCGAAGCATGCAGTTCATGATTGCCTCCCGGTTGCAGAAATTGAGAATTATCAGACAAGTTGCTGCTACGACATCTCAAACAGAAGTGGAGACGAAAAATTCGGTTACTATAATAAGCATAAGGTATTTTGTAAAAACAAGTAGTTTGCTGCGAATTTGAATTTTCTTTAAGAAAAATGCGAATCGTCCGTCAATCGGTTGACTCCCTCGTGGTCTTGCGATAGCTTTCACCTCTTGTATAGTTAGAAATTCAATTTTACCAGTGTCGAGGCGCTTCATGTTGATTCTGTTTTACCTTGCGTTAGCATTGGCGGCATTTGCTCTTGCGATTCGCTTCTATGCCCGATTCATCGCGAAATCGCTCGGAGAGGATGGCAGGAACCCCACCCCGGCGGTGCGGATCAATGATGGGCGCGATTATGTCCCCACGAAACGGTATGTCGTGTTTGCCCACCATTTCTCGGCAATCGCCGGCGCTGGCCCCATTCTTGGTCCCACCCTTGCGCTCCTATACGGTTTTGTTCCGGCATGGATATGGATTGTAGTTGGCGGAATTATGATTGGCGCAGTCCACGATTTTACTACGCTCTTCATAAGTATCCGCGAAGGCGGAAAATCGATGGCGGAAGTTGCCCGCAAAGCGTTGGGAAAAGCGGGTTTTAATCTATTCATCACGCTTACGATTGTTATGATCGTGTTAGTGACTTCCGCTTTTCTCTCAGCAACGGCAATCTCACTTACCTCGAAATGGCCTATCGATAAATTAGGCGGAACCGAGGCAACTTCGATCCTGCATACCGAAATCGTGAAAGTACCTATTGCGCCTGTCGATAAGGATGCCGCGAGTGTCGAAGGACACGAGGTTGGTACCACTGCAACTCCGGCAGCTCAATACAAAGAAGTTACCGTCGGTAAAATCGGCGGTATCGCATCGACTTCGGTCATCATTATTACGCTAATGGCACCATTGTTAGGTTGGCTCATCTTCAAACGCCGGATCAATACAATTCTCGCTTATCTCTTGGCGGCAGCTGTTTGCATCGGATCGGTCGTCATTGGAGTAGCGATTCCGGTGACCTTTTCCCCGGAAGTCTGGATGATTATCATGTCGTTCTATGTACTCTTTGCGGCGGGTGTACCGGTATGGGTGATCCTGCAACCGCGTGATTTTATAAACGTGCAAATCCTGTATGGCGGCATACTATTAATGGTAGTATCGGTCGTCATGATTGGATTTTCTGGGATTGAAATCCAAGCGCCAAGTTGGAATCTTGCCGAAGGAACCAAAAACCTTGGGTTCCTCTGGCCGATGATGTTTATAACCATTGCCTGCGGCGCAATATCCGGATTTCATTCGATGGTCGCTGGTGGTACGACCGCGAAGCAATTGACCAACGAATGCGATGCGCGAAAAGTCGGTTTTAATGCGATGCTATTGGAATCCGCATTAGCAATCTGCGTACTGATTGCGGTTGCCGCCGCGATTAATTTTGGCGATTACAAATCAATCGTCTGGCCAACCGACCCGGGAGCGAAATCAAATCCGATTCTCGGTTTTTCGTTGGCGGCGGGCACCTTGTTTCATAAAGCGTTAGGAATTCCAATTGCTCTGGGAACTGTCTTTGGAATTCTTTTAGTCGAAGGATTCGTTATCACCACCCTCGATGCGGCAGTGCGCTTGAATCGGTATTTATTTGAAGAATTATGGCAGATATTATTTGTACAAGTACCAGCAATCATGAAACATTATTGGTTTAATTCCGGGTTATCGGTAATTCTCATGTGGGTGTTTGCCTATTCCAATGCATTTAGTACCCTATGGCCTATTTTCGGAACAGCAAATCAATTATTAGCGGCGCTCGTGTTACTGACGGTATCGGCATGGCTGCGTGCCAGGTCGAAAAAATACTTCTATACGCTCATACCCGCGCTTTTTATGATGGGAACCACCTTTGCATCGCTGGTTATTCTTCTTAATAAATACATCGCCAAGCAGAATTGGACTCTTATCGTTGCCGATGTTGTCATGATGTTACTTTCGATTGGAGTGGTCATTTTGGTGGTAAAGACGTTTGCTACTCCGAAACCAAGTCATCCCCTCCCATTAGAAGGAGCTGAGACTGGATCGGCATTTCCATCGGTAGGAAAAGCGTGTTAAGTAATTCCGAAAAGCATGTGGTTATAATCTTTCGTATTTTAGGAAAACGGTTGAACTCTCGGTTCGTAGAGGCTATGTTGCAGAAAACAGGGTGGTGACCATGAAGATGCGCAATTTTGTCTGGATCGTCGTTTTGGCAGTTGCGGCAGTCGCACTTGCCAGTGAAGGATTGCAGAGCCAAAGCGATGGGGAATGTACCCTTGCGCTCGTTCGTGCCGACCGCACTGCCGATGGTCGTATGCTCATCTGGAAGAACCGCGATGTCTCGAATCGCAACCAAGTTGCCCGCATTTTGGATGGTCCTAACTACCGGTTTGTCGGCATCGGTTACGGCAATACTCCCAATGAAGTTTGGGGCGGCGTTAATACCGTTGGATTTGCTGTAGCAAACTCGAATGCGTGGAATCTACAGCCTCTGGTTGATCCTGCCGACGATGGAACCATTCAAACCCGTGCCCTTGGCACTTGCTATAACCTCGCCCAATTTCGTGTCATTTTAGATGAGACCGATACCTTAAACGGCGGTCGTACCAATCCTTCCTGTTTCTTAGCATTCGATTCCACCGGAGCGATGTCGGTATTTGAAGCGGATCGCAACGCTTGGTGGGAGTATCCCCTCACGGCACAAGACCCCAACGGTTACTTAGTACGGGCGAACTATGCTTATGGCGCCGACACTTTGAATAATCCGTTGGGCTTCTATCGTAACGACCGCGCCCGCCGATTCTACGCGCGCGCGCTTGCGGCAGCGCCAATCGGACTCGATTCGGTGTTCCGGATTATGCGCGATATCGCGCCTGATGGTTGGTCGTCTGATGTGTTTCCGATCCCCCTCGATGGGTATATCGGTTCGCACGTCTATGCTTATTCATCGATGTACGGTTCGATCTGCCGCCGCAACACTGCTTCCGGGATGGTTATCCAAGGTGGTAAACGAACGGCGCAAGGGTGGTCGATGCCGGTCGTTTGGTTCTTTCTGGGAAATCCGGTTACTACCGTCGCTGTACCGGTTTGGCCGCACCAGACAACCCTGTCTGCCCGATTGACGGGAACTTCCTCTCCGATTTGCAGCGAAGCGAATGCGATGTATGACGCCATCGACGGCACCAGCCAAAGTATCGATACCCGATTTTTGGTTAATAATACCGGCGGCTGGATGCCGGAAATGTATGCGACCGAAGCGGAGATTCGCGCACAAGTTGCACCGCTTTTGGCGGGCGTCCCCACCGCACAACAATGCAACACCATTAGCGCGAGTATTGCCAATATGGTGTACAATACGATTTACGACTATCGCGCCCCCCGCACACCTGCCAATATCGGCGTGAGTTTGACTTCCGGTACACCGACCCTTACCTGGACGGCTGTGACCCGCGATTACCGCAACCGGACGTTGCCGACCGGTACTGTTGTCCGCTATCAAATCGAGTTTGCCAATCCAAGTTTAGCGAATCGCTCGGTTCGATTTAGTCCATTAGCGGTCGTACAATCCACCAGTTACCCAATTCCATCTTTTACGAACAATTATGTTTACCGGGTAAAAGCGATTTCGCATTACATGGATTGAAAAGAGTTCATTCCTATACAGTAAAAGTAACTGAAATAGGAGGCGAGCCGGGTCGTGTAAATCTTGGGGAAGTAGTATTGCGAAGATGAATCTTCATAGAGTACTAGTTATACCAGTATCCCTGTTTGTTGTGTTAAGTTGCACGCCACGAAGTAAGTGTGAAATTTTACTTGTTCCAGAACAGTACAATACTCTTACTTCGGCTGTACAAAACGCGACAAATGGGGATACTGTTTCTTTGGCGATAGGATTCTACTCTGACACACTAAGACCTACTCAATCCATCACAATCAAATCTCGCTTCGATGACTTCAACGATACGAATTACATCCATAACACTGTGTTTAATCATTCGTTTGAAACAGTGCTTATTCAATCTAATCGATGTGATGTATCGATCTTTGGAATGAGTATTGTAACACAAGGTGTACCGCACCCAAATAGGAAGATTATCGTTGGTGACTCCATGGTATTTCTGCTTTCAGACTGCAGGATTGAAGGAGCCTTTGCAACAACTGGATATTACATTCTTCTTTCAGGAAATTCGAGGCTACTGATTTCACGTTGTGTGTTTAGAGGCACTGTCGATTTTTCATCAACGCTAGTAAGAACACAACAAATTCAAGAGGTTCAAATTACCAATAGTACTTTTGTTGAGTATCCCCGAATTTCAGGCTCGTGGACAATGCAGTTAGATGCCGATTCAGTTAAATTAAGCAACTGTTATGCTAAACTACCCGGACGATTTGCAGCGATTACTGGAAGGCGTTGGTTTCAAATAGAAGACTCAGATTTTAATCAGCTTTGTGACAATGCCTTTTGGATGTTTGCCGGCACTGAGCGGGCAAGTGTAGTAAAAAACTGTCGCTTCGATTCATTAGTATCAAATACTTCAGGAAGTGGTTATCTGTTCAGCGTAAATAGTGCTCTAGATATGCAAGGAGTGGTGTTTGATCGTTGCTCCTTTTCAAATTGTCAAACACAGATTGTTGGTGAAACACGTGGTTTGATTGAAGGAGTGGCTCATCGATATACTGTTTTTAAAAATTGCATTTTCCAAAATAATATTATGGCTGGCAGTCCTTGGCTATTACTTCGGTCGCGCGGACAAATCGACTCTTGCCAATTCATAAACAATCAGATCAATGGATCATTTATCGGTTGGGTTGCACCAGACACAATGCGTCTCCAAAGTTGCGATTTCATTGGAAACCATTTTTCTTCGTTCCTTCAAGGGAATGTGATTGTGATGGACGCTCCTAATTGTTTTTGGGGAGATACAAGCGGACCACAGTGGCGTGGTAACCTCAATGGATTAGGTTTAGTATTAAATGATAATGTAAACCCAATCCCGTGGCACACGACACCAGTTTTTCCCGTAAACAGTATGTTTCCTCAAGAAGAGATTGATCGCACTCATTCAAAACAAATAAATGATGTTCAGTGTTATCCCAACCCTGCAAACGGAGCTTTCACAATCCGCTACTCAATTCCCCCTAACGTTAGTGGTTGTTCGATTCGGATGTATGATAATCTCGGAAGAATCGTTTTATCGAAACAGATTCCTTCCAACCTGACAGGTACTCAACAAATTCAATTCCAAAATCCGAAGTTAGCGTCAGGAGTATATTACATTTCATTTCAATCATCCTTTACGAGAGCAACATCTACAAAATTCGTTTTGTTACGCTAATCCTTCTCTCTCAGAGTTTAATACTGTTTCCAACACTCTTATTTCCTGCTCGTACCTCATCGTAGATACACACTTGCCGAAACGGATCGGAGCAAAACTTTTATCGTAAGGAGAATACGAATGGCGTACGAATTACCACCGCTTCCCTATGCCTACAATGCATTAGAGCCGCACATGGATGAAGCGACTGTGAAATTGCACCACGATATGCACCATAAAGGGTATGTCGACGGTTTGAATAAAGCGGAAGAGATGTTGGCGAAAGCCCGGGAAACCGGCGATTTTGCGATGGTGAAGCATTGGTCGCGTGAAATGGCGTTTCATGGGTCGGGACACTTCATGCATACGATGTATTGGGAAAATATGGCGCCCAATGCTGGCGGTCCGGCTACTGGAAAGATTGCCGCCCAGATTGAGAAGGATTTCGGCAGCTACGATTCGTTCAAGAAGCAGTATTCTGCCGCCGCCGTTGCCGTTGAGGGGAGTGGTTGGGCAGTTTTGTGCCGGGAACCGCGGGCGAAGCGATTGGAAATCCTTCAATCGGAAAAACATCAAGACTTGACGTTGTGGGGCGTTACCCCATTGTTAGTGGTTGATGTTTGGGAACACGCTTATTACCTGAAGTTCCAGAATAAGCGCGCCGCCTTTGTGGAAACGTGGTGGAACCTTGTCAATTGGAACGATGTGAATGCCCGTTTTGCGACTTGTGCGTAAGTTTTGGGATTGAATTGAGCAAGAAAAGAGCGTGGGAAACCACGCTCTTTTTATATTAAGAACTGACGATTTGTTAGGGAACCAATACCCGCCATATCCTGACTACGCCGTCTGACCCGCCGGTAAGAAACATCCGTCCGTCACGACTAAAGGAAATCGAGTTGATAGACATATTATTCGTCGGAATCGATGTATAGAAACGGTAGTGATTTGCATTCCAAAAAGTTATAACTCCTTGGTCACCTGTTGCGGCAATGAGCGGTGAAGTCGGAGCGAATTCTAAAGTATTATAATTATTATATAATGGTGGTTGATAGAGACCATTTGCCCGATAATGAGTTGAATAGGCAGAAAACAGTACTAGGCCGTAATAGTATCCGGCTGCCAAATACATTCCGGTTGAACTATAACACACTTCGCCCGATACACCCCAACTGTGATCTTGAAAAAATACAGTACCGTCGCTCATGCGATGCACTGTTAGATATTGCTCAGAGATTGCGGCAACATACAATCCGTTCGGACTAAAGGAAAACGAAGTTGGTTGGTTGATAGCGAAAGTACGATTCAGCGACCAATCGCTAACCCGATGAAGAAGAAGACCACTGGATTGCGAGCAACTACCTAAATACAAACCGTCTGGGGTGAATTCTACTTTTTCGATTTTTGCGTTATGAGTTGTAAGCGCTTGATGGAGTGTTCCTTCCGGAACCCGCCAAATCATAATTACCCCATCCCAGGTTCCCGCCGCCAAGAATCTCCCGTCGGGGCTAAAAGCTATACAAGTAACTTCATGGTGTTGACTAGGCAGCTCATGTAATAGTGTTCCGTCCGTCGCCGACCAAATCCTAACATTTGCTTCACTTCCCCCGCTGGCAATCAGCGAACCATTGGGACTGAACTTTACGGAGGATATCATTCCCGGTTGCGAATCCAGAGAATCTACGAGTTCGATTGGATTGCGCTCGAGGTACCAGCTATAACTACTGTAACTATTGGAAGAATTTACTGTAACAACAATCGAATCGGGTAAGTAAGGTGGATGATCCACCCGCAGTGTATACTGCCCGAATTGCAGGTGTTGGAAACTGACGATTCCCTGTGAGTTTGAAGTTACAGTTTGAGATAATCCATCGCATGTAACGACAGCGCCTGCGATGGGAGCATTTGTAAGATTTTCTCGTAATACGGCCTCGACTCTGCCAAAATTGCTCCCCATGGTAACTGAAAGTAACGTTGTATCGCCGGCGGTAATGGCAAATTCGACGGTATCCTGGGGATAGTAGTTGTTAAATTCAGCGTAAGCCAAGTAGTGTCCAACCGGAAGCAAATCAAGTGAGAAATACCCGGAATCATTGGAAATACAATATCCTTGGGCAGGTGAGAGTAATCTAAATCGAAAATTGCTATAGGGTAGATTGGTCATTGGATTGAATGCACGACCAAGTAAGCTTCCAGTAGGCAATGGCTGCAATGAAAAATCAAGCGTATCTGTTTCGGCATTGTTTATCACAATTTGTTGGCTTGTCGTTTCGTAACCGAATAGCGACACCGAAACCGTATAAGTGGCAGGTTGCAATCCATAAAAT
>JAOTSC010000128.1 GCA_030247525.1 bacterium
GTCAAGTTTTGACCAGGCGAGTGAATCGTCGGAGTTTGGTCGTTGTGCTTCCACGTGAACTCTGCGTGCGTGCCACCTGAAACTGCCGATCCAATGCGATATTCAAGATAAGCACATTCACCCGAGGTTCGCCAAGTACGCCGAATTGACGGTCTTCTGCAATCCGATTCAGCAACCTCCGGATTTCATCTTCCGGTACGTTACGTGAAACCGCAACGCGATGCAATTGATACAGCGCGGCGGCATAAGAAATGTGTGGATCAAGTCCGCTGCCGGACATTGTAACCAAATCCACCGGAACCGGTTTCACATTTATGCTGTCGGCTACTTGCAGAGCGGCAATTCGTTGTGTTACCGCACTGACCAGCGCTGGATTCGTCGGACCTAAATTTGAGCCACTCGAGCTTGCGCCATTATAAGGAACCGACTCTGTTGCCGACGGCCGCCCCCAAAAGTAGGCGTGATCGGTAAAACTCTGACCAATGAGTTTTGATCCAATCGGTACGCCATTTTCAAGCAGGATACTGCCATTCGCTTGACGCGAAAATGCCGTTTGACCTACCAATGTGACTAAGAACGGATACAGAATTCCTGTGAGAATTGTAAGAACAAGAAGCATTAGTAATGATTGCTTGCAAAGCTGTTTCATACTCACCTCAAATTTACCCTTTCTGAGTCATTAGATGACTTAGAGTATACCAAAACCAGAAATGATTAAATCGATAACCTTGATGCCAAGGAACGGAACGAGCAATCCGCCGACGCCATACACCAACAGGTTGCGACGCAGCGCTTGCGAGGCGGGCATCAGCCGATACTTCACCCCTTTTAATGCGAGTGGTATCAGAAAAACGATGATGATTGCATTGAACATCACAGCCGATAGAATCGCGCTTTGCGGAGAAGCGAGATGCATAATGTTTAATGCATTTAATGCTGGATACGTTGTGGCAAATGCCGCCGGAATGATGGCAAAGTACTTCGCAACATCATTTGTGATACTAAAAGTGGTTAACGCGCCACGGGTCATTAAAAGCTGTTTGCCGATTTGGGTTACTTCGATCAACTTTGTTGGATTGGAATCCAAATCGACCATGTTCCCAGCTTCCTTCGCCGCCTGCGTACCGGAATTCATAGCGACTGCGACATCCGCTTGCGCCAATGCTGGGGCGTCGTTTGTACCGTCGCCACACATTGCTACCAGATGCCCTTCGGATTGATACTGTCGAATTAACTTTAGTTTCGCTTCAGGAGTCGCTTCCGCCAGAAAACTGTCTACACCGGCTTCCGCAGCGATTGCCGCGGCAGTAATCGGGTTGTCGCCAGTGATCATCACTGTCTTGATGCCAATCCTTCGCAATTGGGCAAACCGTTCCTGAATCCCACCTTTGACAATGTCCTTCAATTGAATGACGCCCAGTACCCGACTGTCCTCCGCTACCACCAAAGGCGTTCCACCCGTTTGTGCGACCCGGTTGACGGTATCGCGAACGTCTTGGGGAAACAGTCCACCTTTTTGCGCGACATATTTTTCAATCGCGTCGGCAGCACCTTTTCGTATTTCCTTACCGTTCAAATCAACGCCACTCATCCGGGTATTCGCCGAAAACGTTAAAAACCGCGCTCCGAGTTTTGCGATTTCCCGTTCCCGGATACCATACTTTTCTTTCGCCAATACAACGATACTTCTCCCCTCCGGAGTTTCATCCGCCAGTGATGCCATTTGTGCGGCATCAGCAAGCTCACTCTCTTTCGCACCGTTCGCCGTAATGAAGGCGGTTGCTTGCCGGTTGCCTAAAGTGATCGTGCCAGTTTTATCTAATAGCAGCACATTGACGTCTCCCGCCGCTTCGACGGCACGACCGGACATTGCCATTACATTCGCTTGACTTAGCCGGTTCATTCCGGCGATGCCGATAGCGGATAGCAGTGCGCCAATTGTGGTCGGTGCCAGACAAACCAGTAAGGCAACCAATGCGGTGATGGTAATAACACTGCCCGACCCCGCTTCTTGTACACTATAAATTGAATAGGGCAAGAGCGTTGCCGTTACCAATAAAAAAATGATGGTCATTGCCGCGAGAAAAATGTTGAGCGCAATTTCGTTGGGAGTCTTTTGCCGTTTTGCCCCTTCTACCATAGCAATCATTTTATCAAGAAAAGACTCACCAGGCTTGGCAGTTACACGAACAACCAACCAATCCGACAGTACCCGTGTGCCGCCGGTAACCGAACTGCGGTCGCCGCCGCTTTCGCGAATTACCGGTGCACTTTCTCCGGTTATCGCACTTTCGTCGATCGATGCTACTCCTTCGATCACTTCACCATCGGAAGGAATTAGGTCACCAACTTCGACTAAAAAAACATCATCTTTGGTGAGTTGTATCGCCGGGACTAAAGTGTACTTTGCTTCGCGTTGTGGCGAAGATAGTTTTTTTGCAGGAACATCGCGCCGCGCACTCCGCAGTGTAGCGGCTTGTGCTCGTCCCCTGCCTTCGGCGACCGCTTCCGCGAAGTTGGCGAATAGGACAGTAATCCACAACCACAGGGAGATTGCGAAAATGAACCCGGCAGGTGCTTCGCCGGTTCCAACTATTGCTTGTGCAAAAAGCAGTGTCGTCAGTATACTTCCGACGAATACTACAAACATCACAGGATTCCGGATTTGGGTGCGAGGATTCAACTTGCGAAAGGAATCGACCACCGCCTGTTTCAAAAAGGAGCGATCAAGAATGCCACTCGATGCTTCATTTTTCTTCGACATGATTTCTCCTATTGCCACAACTGCAAATGTTCAACGATTGGACCTAACGCTAACGCAGGAAAAAAGCTAAGCGCACCGACAACCAGAATTACCGCCGACAAAACAACTACGAACAGCCAACCGTGAGTCGGAAAAGTGCCGGGACCTGCGGGAACGCTTCGCTTTTGCACCATCGAACCGGCAATCGCCAATACGGGAATAATCACCATAAATCGACCGAGCATCATCGCAATTCCTAAAGCGACATTGTAGAAATTGGTGTTCGCCGATAGTCCGCCGAATGCGCTGCCGTTGTTGTTTGCCGCCGAAGAAAACGCGTAAAGAATCTCGCTGAATCCATGCGCACCGGGATTGTAAACCGAAGCTTTCGCAGCCGGTAACAATACCGCGATTGCGGTACCGATCAGTACCAGCGCGATGGGAACCAGTAGAACAATCGACGCCATTTTCATCTCAAACGCTTCGATTTTCTTCCCTAAGTATTCCGGTGTTCGACCAACCATCAATCCTGCGATAAACACCGCGACGATGACGAATATGAGCATGCCGTAGAGACCTGATCCGACACCGCCAAACACAATTTCCCCCAACTGCATCAGCAACATCGGCGCTAATCCACCCAAAGGTGTAAAGGAATCGTGCATCGCATTGACCGAACCGTTCGACACCGCAGTGGTTGCCGTCGCCCAGATAGCCGAATTAACCACACCGAACCGCACTTCCTTCCCTTCCATGTTACCACCCGGTTGTTGATCTGTCGAAGATTGATCGACTCCTAAAGTGGTAAGACGAGGATTCCCGGTAACTTCCTGCTCTACTGCAACCGCAAGAAATCCGAGCAGCAATACAAACATTACTATCAGCAACGCATTGCCTTGCCGTTTATCGCCTACCATCTTGCCAAATGTGAAACACAAAGCCGCCGGAATCAGGAGAATTACAAGCATTTCTAACAGATTCGATAACGGAGTCGGGTTCTCAAACGGATGGGCTGAGTTCACGTTGAAGAAACCACCGCCGTTCGTGCCTAACTGCTTGATCGCGATTTGCGATGCAGCAGGTCCTAATGGGAGTGTCTGGTGTGTGGTCGCAGAGCCGGAGGTGTCGGGGATCGCCTCGACCAGTTGAACCGATTGATAAGATTGAAATGTTTGTGGTACACCTTGCCAGATTAATGCAACGGCAAGAACAAATGACAACGGCAGTAATACATAGAGCGTGGAGCGTACCAGATCTACCCAAAAGTTTCCCAAAGTGGTTGCTGTCTTTCGCGCTAACCCGCGGATGAGCGCAGCCATTGCCGCCATGCCGGTTGCCGCCGATACGAAATTCTGTACACCCAATCCCACCATTTGGGAGAAGTAACTCATCGTCGTTTCGCCACCATATGCCTGCCAATTGGTATTCGTAACAAAACTGACGGCAGTATTGAATGCAAGTGCGATTTGAACCATTCCAAATTGCTGCGGATTGAGGGGAAGCATGCCTTGCAACAAGAGCATCGCAAACAACGCAATGAATCCAAACAAATTGAACAGCAGCAAGACTATCGTGTAACTTTTCCAACTCATTTCCTGCGATTGATCTACTTGAGTAATCCGGTAAATCAATCGTTCGATGGGTTGCAATACACGGTTGAGCGATGTGTATTCGCTTGAGTACACTCGTGCGATGTAGATGCCAAGCGGCTTGGCAAGCAGCAGTAACGACACTAAGAATATGCCGATCTGTAAGTATTCTAAAGGTGGCATTAGAATTTCTCCGCATGAAACAACGCAACGAGCAAATAGCTGACAGCAAAACTGCGACGATTGCTGCAATGATATACAACCAAGCCATCGAATAGTCTCCTTTACTTGCTTCACTTGTTTCCGAGCAACCGAGACATAATCCGATTGTGCAACGTCGCTATCGGGATAAGAAGCAGTTAGCCAATGATCGTTTACTAAATGTTCTCCTTCAATTTCACTATCCTTACTGAAGAAGTATCGAATGCATAACGTGAATACGGAAAGTTTACTTTCGATCATGTAAAGAAGAAATGCCAGTAGACTCGATATCTTGTAATAAAACTGTAAAAATAACGAGCAGCTCCTGCGCTACTTTCTCAGAAATGCAGTTTATAAAGGAAATCGAACACCGAATACAAGCTTCAATGTGTTCGTCACAACAAACAAGCTTAGTTCTTTGATAGTGATAGATTTGGTCAGGTGTTTTATCATCGATTTGGAATTAATGTCATCATCGGCGGTTCACCGGAATATCAGTGAAGTACCAAACCAGTTTTCTCCAGTTTGATCGACATCCCAGAATCGATAAACTGAGTTTGGCGCTGAAATAGACAGTTAGCAGGCATTGGTGGTGTTGGCTGATAACGAACTGTAACAGTGGTTAACGAAGTTCCTGATGTTCCTGGGAATCAATGGTAATCGGTGGTTGATTCGCTCTGCCCAAGTTGTTTGGTAGAGCAGGTTTCCACATTGTAAGATTTACACCGGATCCCGATGCCGTTACACCACCGGAGGTATAAGAAGTTCCGTTATCGGTTAAGGTCGCTTCATTCACATGAACAACGCGGACTGTTGTATTCGTCGATGCACTGACGGTGTCCAACTATTGGTACCTGTTACGCACTAACGGTACCTAAGTTCGTCCAATTTCCTGCCGGGTAGTTAGAATTCATACCTACATTCATATTGCCGGTTAAAGGGTAGTATGCCAGCAAACCGAAAGTTGGTTGGGCGTATGAAGTTAGTGCAACAAGAAGCAAAACGCTTTTCGTCGCAAGGGTTTACGAAACATTCTCCAACTTTCCAGCTCACTTTATTCAAGCTATTCTCATCATAGAGGGAGTATGATTTGCTCGTTATCGACAAGATCAAGGTTCGCGACTTCCTCAATTATTCGCGGGATTACGTTAAAGAAATAAGCCCTTCCCAGTTGGAAGGGCTTATTATTGTGACAACAATCGGTAAGATGACTTACTTCATCAGCACCATCTTCTTAACGCTGCTAAACCCATCAGTCGTTAGCGAATAGTAGTAGGTACCTGTCGGTAAATGGGCAGCAGTAAACTCAACCTGATACATATTGGGAGTTTGATACTCGTCCACCAATCTCGCCACCTCTTGTCCCATCAGATTATAAACAAACAGCCTAACATGTCCCTCCTTTTGGATACCGTAGGAAATGCAAGTCTTAGGGTTAAACGGATTCGGATAGTTCTGATCAAGCGTATACATGATCGGAATCTCTCCAAAAGCCTGCATCGCCGGGGTTTCTGATACGACAAAGTGGTTCATGTGTTCAATGCCGTCAAGCGAAACATCTGCGATGCGGTAGAAATATGTTGTCCCGTTAATAACACGCTCATCCGTATAGGTATAATCAATTCGCGTTGAAGAGTTCCCATGACCGAAAACTCTGGTTATCAACTCACCTCGCTCATTTGCAAATGTAGAACGATAGATATTGAAATGCGCATTATTCCTTTCACTCTCAGTGCGCCAATTCAGGATAATCCTGCCATCGCCAGTTACTGCATTAAATGACGCCAACTCCACTGGCAAAATCGTGACTGAACCTAATGCCCATGACGAGAACTCATTCACATTGGGAACCAGCACTTCAAATGCGCCGCCAATAGGTGTAACAGATAAACCACTTGCATACTCCATCCATGTTGCCCCTTCGTCCGTGGAACGTGCAACTGCGAGTAGCCCGCTTCGAAGATTGTTGACGTCTTCTGCTGCGGTAAACCGAAATGTTAAGTCTGCTCCGAATTCGGAACCGCCAGTCTGGTCTATTGTCCAGAACCGCTCTATCGAAGATTCTGGGAGAAAAGGCGGGTTCTCTGGTATTGGCGGAGTAGCACAATAGAGTACATTGATGGATGAGGGGGTTACCCCCGATGCTCCCGGGAAGACAATCGATAACGGCGGTAGGTTGGCGGTTCCAGGATCGCTTGGCAGTGAAGGTGTCCAAGGCAACATTGCTCCACCGGTGCCCACAACAGGTATGCCACCTGATGTGTACGTTACCCCAAGCCCAGTCAAAATAATACTACACGGCGTATATCCTGTGAAATAATTAAAGGCAAATCCGCCAGAGCGCGTTCCAACATCGGTCGGGATAAAAGTGAGTGTTACATCGCAATGCGCACCGGGCGCTAACCACGCAGGTAGTGTCGACATCGAGAAATCACCAGAAATAACCGGGTTTGTTAATGGAATTGGAAATGGCAGAATGTTCGTTATTCGAACCACCAATTCGGAGCTTGCCGGTTCATCAATTGCAGAACCGGGATCGACTGGAACCTCACCAAAGTCCAGCGAGTCATTAACCGAGTTTCCGTTATTCGTGATATCTACCGGAGCCGAGGCGACTACGCTAAAGTTCGCATTACTGACATCGGAGAATCTGGACCCGTCGTCCATTCGTGAAACGCGAATCCGAACACTACTTGAGATTTGATCCGAGGTTGGTGTCCACGACCAAGTACCATTCGTTATCGGTATCGGTTGACTGTTTAAGTTGACCCAGTCGCCGCTCGGATAGTACGTATTGATACTAATAACGGCCGAGCCGGTGAGCCCATCGCAGGTCCAGTTTACATTCGTGGCAACACCTACTGGTGCCGTTTCCCCTCCGTTAGGACTTGACAAGGTGATAACTCCGGCATTTCCAGTCAAGGAAACCGAATACGGGCTATTCGGTGCATTGTGCGAAAACGAAAACGTTCCAGTTCGCGTTCCGGCAGCTGTCGGCGCAAAAGTTAGCGTAACATTGCTGTAGGCACCAGCCGCAATCGACGATGGAACAGATGACATCGCATAATCACCTGTGATCGACGGGTTCGTTATCGTTAGTGCGCTAGTTCCAGTATTGGAGAGACGAACTACCTGTTGATAGGTTTGCGAGAGACTCACCAATCCGAAATCAATCGGTGGAGTAATGGAGTAACCGTTGGAAGTAACAGACAACTGAGGTCCACCCGACTCGACAATACTGAAGTTCACATCACTGACATCGTTGAATGTTGTTTCATCGCCCCCTTTGGCAACACGGATTCGCGCATTGGTTGTGATTTGACCGGAAGAAGGTATCCAAGCGTATTGACCATTCAAGTTCCCGCGCGCTAATGATGTCCATGACCCGTTTGGATAATTTGTATTCAGGTATATCATCACATAACCGGATAGTCCCTGCGATGTCCAGGTAATGTTCGATGTGGATCCCGCTGCGACCGATACCCCGCCATTGTGTGAAGTGAGCGTCAAGACTCCTCCGGTGCCTGTCAACGACAACGAATAAGGACTCCCGTCGGCGTTGTGGGTAAACGACAACGTCCCGTTTCTCGTTCCGGGTGCCGATGGTTGGAAAGTGATGGTTATATCACGCATTTCGTTTGGCGCGAGCGAGGAGGGGAGCACCGTCATCGAAAAATCGCCGGTAATCGAGGGATTGGAAATCGTTAACGTATTACCACCGTTGTTTTGCAACCTAATCACGCGTTGCGACGTTTCCCCAATCGGATATACACCAAAATTCAAAGGAGGAGTTATTGTATTACCGTTATAAGTAACTCGTAACGATGGAGGAGTATAGAGCGATGAGACTTCGGACTCAGTCAACGCACGGTTATACAAACGGACATCGTCAATCTTGCCTGCGAACCGATCATATCCGTTATCGCTATAGCCGATTTGTAATCGCGCGGTATTCGAGAAACTCCCGAGAGCCGCAGTTTGGGAATGCGTTCCCGACAGAGCGCCGTCGATGTAGAGCTTGACTTGCGCGCCGTCGTATGTCGCGACGACAAAGTGCCAGCTCCCATTGGTAGGAATCGTTCCGGTGCTGTTATGTTGGAAAGCTGTACTGGTGCCGTTTTGGCTCACTCCAAACGATATGTAACGCGTGCTGCCGGTTCCAACTAAATTCAATCGATAGTATTGATACGAGGAACCGGTCGGTCCAACAGACATGATACGGGGATTATGGTCACCCGCACCGGTAACTGAAATCCAAGCGCACAACGAAACCTTCGTTGTCGAAAAACCGGACCCAACTGTGTTGTACATCTGACTGGTATTACCGTTAAAGGTGTAACACTGATTAGCAGTGCCATAGCGATCTGCCGAAGCAGCTACATTGGAAGCAGTGAGCCTAACTGTCTGCCCTGTTGAATCGAAAGTATCGTTCATGCGATAAAACGCCATCAGGCCGTTTGTCGGTGAGTAACACTGATAGATTTCGCTTGCCGACAGGGCGCGGTTGTAGATTCGGATTTCGTCCATCCAACCGTCAAAGCGATCAAAACCGTTATCATTGTACCCAATCTGTAGCTTGGCGCTTGAGAACGAACCAAGTGTGGCTGAATAAGCCGCCGTGCTCGAAAGCTCTCCATTGATATAGAACTTCACCTGAGAACCGTTATAAGTCACCGCCACATGTGTCCAAGCCCCCCCTGTACTTAAGGATTGCGTGCTCGAAATGCCATTAAAAAACAGCGTCCTCGGATTGCCGATTCCGTTCAAACCAAATTCATACGGATGCGATGCTCCGAACGTCGGTCCAACTGCAATAAGTCGAGGACTATTGTCTCCGCGTCCATTTATCTGTATCCAGGCGCATAATGTGACATTGGATACCGAAAACGCTGAGCCAATATTCGCGCTCAGCCCACTGTTTGTGCCACTTAACACATAGCACCGATTTCCGACAGCAAAGCGATCACTCGTTAATGTAGCGCCACTCTGTGCGGTAAGATTCACGCCATTCCCGCTGGCATCGTTTGCGTTGCCAGTGAAAGGATAGTAAGCCAACAGACCGCTGGTTGGTTGCGCATTCGCTGGTAAGACACTAAGTAAAACCACAGCTAATGCAATAAAAATTATCGTTACTTGAATGCTAACTCGCATGGTAGTCTCCTTGACAGAATTGAATACATGAACCGTAAGCAACGTAGTATGAAGGACAACTTCTTGGGAGAGGAAATGCGCAGTGGAAAGTGATAAATGTTTTTCATCATAATACCCATATAATAGCATATATAATAA
>JAOTSC010000129.1 GCA_030247525.1 bacterium
GTTTCCGGAACGCCCTGTAACTTGGGAATAGCTTTAACGATCCGGTCGACAACATCGATTGTATTCGCTTTGGCGAGTTTTTGTACAGATAACGTTAGTCCCGGTTTACCGTTTATACGGACTAACTGCGTTTGTTCTTGATACGTATCTACTACTTTGCCGATGTCAGCTATCCGAATCGGGACTCCATTCACGGTTTTTAGAACAATTGCTTCTATCGGTTTAATCAAATTGAAACGACTCTCAGTCCGCAGGGAAAAATCGAACTGTCCGATTTTCAAGTCGCCGGATGGTATCAAAAGATTGGAATTGGCAATCGAGGATAACACGGTTTGAACGGGAATCTGCAGCGCTTGTAACCGGTCGCGATCCAGTACTACTTGAATTTCGCGGATTTTGCCACCAGAGATTGAAGCTGATGCAACACCGGTAATATGTTCAATCTGCGGCTGGATTGTATTGAATGCAATATCGTATAAATCGCGCTCATCGATGTCGCCAGACACTGCGATGTTACAAATCGGTTGAGTAGTAATGTCAAATCGAACGACATTCGGTTGGGATACACCGCTCGGCAATTGATTGAGAATTCGATTTACCCGCTGTACGATATCGACCATGCCAACATCGACATCGGCGTCCCAATTGAAGTTGATCCGAACCCGGGAAATCCCTTCCCGCGTAGTCGATTGAACATAATTGACATCGTTTACCGAGCTGACCGCTCGCTCCGTCACCACTGTGACCGATTGTTCCATGTCGAGCGGACCGGCGCCTTGGTAATAGGTAATGGTAGTGACAACCGGAATAGAAATATCGGGAAGCAAATCAACTTGTAACTGAGACAGCGACACCCAACCCAAGACGAGCAAGGTCATAGCAAACAGAAACGTCGTTATCGGATAACGAAGCGCCAAACGAGTTAACCACATAGGAGACTTCCGCCGTTATCGTTGCAAATTGACGTTACCGCCATCGCGGAGGAATTGCACCCCAACGATAGCCACATTATCGGATTCGGAGATGCCTTCCACAATTTCCGTTTCCGTTTCTAATTCCTTCCCGATGGTTACCTGCCGTCGTTTTGCAGTCTGATTCTCAATCACGTAGACAAAACACCGGTCGCCATTTCGTTGAATCGCTTGCGGTGGAATTGTCAAGACATTTTCGCGTATCTCAATATCGATGGTCGCCTTCACATACATGCCCGGTTTCAATAACTCACCTGGATTGGGTACTTGAATTTCGACGGGCATCGTGCGGCTCGCTGGATCAAGCGCGGAACTCAACCGATTCACTTTACCAAGAAATGTTTTATCGGGATAGGCGTCAGTGCGTATAACCGCATTCATGCCCGGTTTGATCTGCGAGACATCTTTTTCCAATACGTTCACAATCGCTTTTACTGTACTGACATCCATCAGTGTAAAAATCGAAGTAGTATTCGCAACAATCACGGCACCAAGATCCTGACTCCGTTTCGTAATTACCCCTGTAAATGGCGCGGCGATCTGCGAATACCCGAGCCGAACTTTTGCCACTTCATAGTTCGCTTGGGCAACTTGAAACGCCGCTTCGGCATTGTCGCGTTCTTGTTGCGATGAGAGTTTTCGCTCGAACAATTCCTGCGTACGATCGAATGTTTGCTTCGCATTCCGGTAGGTTGCCAACGCTTGTAAGTGCTGCTGCGCTAATTCGGAAGTATCGATAACTGCCAATAACTGCCCGGCACGGACATGATCGCCGATATCGACCAATACCGAAGCAAGCGAACCGGTTACTTTCGAGTTAATGCTCGCTTGTTGAACAGCGAATACGTCGCCGGTGTAGGTTAGCGAGTTGACGATACTTTTTCGTTGTGGTGCGTTGGTTTTAACAACAGGGGTGGTTTGCCGACGCAAGTTAGTCGACCCCTCTTGCTTTTGGAGCCGCCACCAAACTATAAGCGTCAGTAAAACAACAAACGCGACGAGCCACCAATACTTACGAATCATAGATTGCCTTCATGAAAGAAAACGAGTCTAACCATGACTTATCTGTTCTAAGATTTTTAGTCTGAGCTTTACAGACAAGCGAATCAGTTTCGATGCTGTATTAATCAACAAAACGAGTTGTGACTAATCTGTATTTAAGCCAGTACAAGTTGATACGAAAGGAGAGATGAATCTTAAGAAATAAAGCCACATCACAGTGTTAATCGTTTTTATACTAACTTACATTTTCCTTTCTGAAGTTCGATCGAGATCTATCCTCAGAACGAGAAACTTGAATTCGATAGCCAACAGCGAGTACGATTGATACAATCGGAGCATAGGCTGTTTTCAGTTTATCGGGCGAAAGCAGTAAATCATTTGCTTCAAAAAAGCCTCGAATGAGAAAACCTGCTAACACACCGAAAGCTGCGACTCGCCAAGGCGATTTTTTGTCAGGCACCATCCGAGAAATCCAAACAAACAAACCGATATGAAACAGCAAGAATAGAGTAACACCAACTAATCCAGTATCGATTGCTTCATTGATAAACACATTATGTGCTCTTCCGCCAGTCCATCTAGTAGAACCTGAGGAAAACTGGTTCACTTCCTGTTGCAATAAAATCATTGAAGAGTTTGGTCCGGTACCGATTATTGGACTGCTTCGAATTAACTCTAACGAGTTTTCCCAAATCAGAATTCGCCCACTACCAGATGCTATGCTATTTAAGCGTAGGAGTGACTCTGCAATGCTCTGGTTTAAAGTGTAAAAAGTAAATACCAATAAAGCGAATCCAGCCAACACAAACAAGGTATTTCTGTAAGCTTTTTTGGTGAATGACATTAGATAAGGTGTAACCAGTAGTACTACCAATATCATCGCTCTTGAACCAGAAGAAACAATTAAAAACAAGGCAGATAGAGTTATCAGTATAAATATATATTTCATGTAACCACTGGATTTTTTTGCAAATGATAGAGCAATGATGAAAGTTATCAATATTGGAACTGTGATGATGTTTGGACTTATCTCACCAACCGATGCACGAAACCCAATTGCCATCAACAAGATTGCATTCAGTGACGACATCATTTCAAGCATAGATTTAAGCATCAATGTCGCAATGATTAGAAAGCCAACCAGAAAACCCGTTGCTAATGCCAGAACATCATTCATTGTTTTCGTGTTCCCGACCAGAAGTACAATAAACAATAACTGAGAAGCAACTCCGAATATCTTAAACACAGTTTTTGAATCTTGAACCGGTGAGAATAAGAACGAGAAGCAAGCCCATAGGAAATATAAAAAACCAAATATTAAAAATATTTTCATCGATGGGTAATCAATTTTATGCTCGTCATACTTCGCACGATGCACAAATAATATAAGTAGAAGAAACCACCACATGTTATAAATCCATGGACTTTTTGCAAAACTTACAAAAGGAGATATCGCTAATATCATTGATGTCACAGCCAAGAATAGGAGATGCTTTGTAGATGCTAATATGTATACAATAACAACAGTACTGGTTATCGCCAAAAAGCAGATCATTCCCGCTTTATTTGTATAAGCAATCGAAACAATCAATGATATAAGTGTTATCAGTAGCAATAATGTTAGTGGAATCAAACGGTGAGTCAACGATTTCCAATGGTTTTCACGAGAAATCATGATATCATTACTAATCAATAAAACTAAACCGACACCGAACAAGAAAGAAGCGATCATTATTATCAAACCGCCTCGCAACCCCGAATAGAAATATATTATTCCGAATACAGAAGTTAGTAAAGGAAGAATAACAAAAATCGGCCAACCCAACTGGTTAGGTATTAGGACTTTTGGTATGGGAGTTCGAAATGAGATGGTAATCACTGTTAACACTAATGCGATAGAAAGTGTAACATTAGTATAAGGAAGCTTTAACAAAATGTACGTAGAAGTAGAAACAAGTAAGGTAGCTATTACCGACCACCATATCCAATTTCCTAATCGGTTAACTTTTTCATTTGTAGAATAAATGATTTCATCCCTTTCCAGTAAAAGCTTTCCATAAATATTTGGGATAAAATTGTCGTAATAAATCTTTCAGTCTTGTATATTGTTCAGATCCTTCCATCGCAATTATCCATTCTTTCCAACCAATGATCACCAATGCCGAAAACAAGCCTAAGGCAACCGCCAACACAACAACTAACGACCGGATTGGCCATCTTCGTACTTCTGGTGATATTGCTTGATCCAAGTAATGTAAAACTTTTTGATCGCGTTGCTCACCCAACCTTGCTTGTTCTAATTGCTGGATCAAAAAGACCAGCATTGTTTCCTGAACTTGTACCGCACGATACCTTCTTGTGAACTCGAGAGTTAACTCAGGCGAATCTTTTAATGCTATCAAATTTGAACTTAACGTTCGATCGATCTTGCCAGATATCTCGTCTCGTTGTTTGCTCAATTCCGTAATCTTTGCTTCCAATTCCTTTACTTGAGGATGAGTCCCACCCATCGTTGTTTTTGCTACATATAACGCAACATCAATTTCAGCGATATTTTTTTCGACTGTTTGAAGGGTTGTAATTGTCGCTTCGATCTGAGCTTCTGGAGAAATAATACCGGTTCGTTGGGAAAACAAACGCAATGAATCCTCGGCAATTTGTAATGACTCCTTGACAGCCATCGTCCGTTTCTCTAAGAATACTCGAGTATTATGTTGGCGAGTCGATGTTAGTTTGGAAGCTATCGCATCGGTATAATCTATTACAGCATTTGCCATTGCGGCTGCATCATTCGGATTTTTATCGGTAACAGAGATGTAAAAAGTTAAAATTTGGTTGATACCGATTCCTTCTTCAACTAAAGTATTAATTTCAAAACGGTTATCGAACTCTTTATATGCTTTTTCTAATTTATCGACCCCATACCGTTTCATGAAATCAAAACGGATATTCAGCGAATCACGTAACCTTTTCGAAGTTAGAACTGCATTAAAACCACCACTTTGCACATCGGAAACATTGCTCATTCGCAATGTCGAACTCAATGCTCCCAGTAAGCTATTTCCATCTTCTGTTGGAGGCATAAAACTGCTTACTGCTTTGTATGTCGGTGGCCAAACAAACGCAGCAACAACTCCGAGAATCGTCCAAAGCAAAATCCACCGTAAAAGGAATTTACGATGTTTAGCAAGAATTTCTAATCGCTCTAACCAACCGAACGATTCAGTTGAAGGTTTTGTTTCATTCACTGGATTGTTACTCAATTTGTTCTTTTCCTCATAACCAGAAAGAATAACCCAGGCCGATGTTGAACCAATTCTCTGATTAGATTAAAACTTCTTACAGAAATCCAAGTCGAGTTTTAACTGCTCACGTTGGTTCAGTGCTTCCGTTACCTGCTCGAACATTGACTCGCGTTTCGTGAGAATATCCGCTTTTAGATCGATCAATTCCTGCACGGAAGTGGTTATTGAAGATTCGAGCTGGCGCCGGTAGTTATAATATGCCTGCATGTAAGCCAGTTCGTCCTCTTTTTCCAATTGATCGCGCTCTTCGTATACGAATTGCTCTTCCAGCTTGTTCCGCCAATCGAGCAGCGCTGTCGCCATCACCGAAGTTGTACCCTTAATGTTATACACCTTCGCCCACTCGACATCCAACGCGGTTTCTACGCCAAACGATTCTAACACGACCCGTTGCCGTTCGGGGACTTCGGGTAAATCGGCATCAATTAAAGAAAACGACGAAAGATATCGCTGCAGCGCGCGCAGTTTCCCATGATGTTTGAATTCGTCTTTCGTTCGATCCATCCAGTTATTGAGATCGCGATAGTCAAACAAGAATGTATTGATAATCGTTAACTGCGCCAAAAAACGGGAATCGCCGGCATCCCGCTTGTACTCGATTGCGAGATCGGTATAAGTTCGATTCGCACTCTTATAGGCTAGCTCCCGAATCGCATATTCATTTTTTTTATCGACTGGAAGATATGCCAGCCAAATCCCGATGGGAAGCCCCAGGAATAATCCATAGGGCCAATAGTACGCTAACGCCAACAATCCGATTCCGATTCCGACCCGTTGCAGGTAAGTCATACGTTTTGCCCGGATCAAGGTCGGCGGCATCGGTTTCGGGGTAAACGTTTTCGTTACTTTGATATCCGGCGCTGGCCCCGGTGTACGAATTTCGGCAACTTGTTTCCGGACGTTCTTAAAGTTAAAGGTTGTATCGAGCGTAGGCAACGAAGTATCGACGAAAAAGACAATCTTTTCCATATCCGCTTCGCACCAGGGACAGCGTGACTTTTCCCCGTGGTACTTGTGAATTGGCACCTTGAGACACTGTGTCAACGACTTCTCGAACTTCTCCAACTCGATTGCCCACTCTTTAGCAGTAGGACGAGCGTTCGGTTCGACCCCTTCCGGTGCAAATGCGCGCAGAAACAGCGCATTTAACTCATCGGACAAAACGCCGGTACCTAAGCTATTCGTTGGCCGTTGCAAACCGCGTTTACTCGCTTGCGGCGCATACACATACCAATGCTCTTTAATCGCCTGCTCAAGAGTAACATCGTTCATCCGGGAATAAATTCCAGAGTACGGGTGGCGACCCATCATAAGAAGGTGAAAGACCAAAATCGCGAGTCCGAAGTTATCGTGATTCGGTGTTCGAACTAGATTGGTTAAATCAAGATCCTGTAACTCCGGTGGAATGAAATGCCCGACCCCGACACCGCAGAGGTAATTACCGCCATCGCTTTTTATCTGGAAAGAGTCGCAATCGATTAACTTTATTACCGCATTCTTGGAGACAAAGATATTGCCTTGGTTGATATCGCCGACAACATGGCCGTGACTGTGAATGACAGCAATCGAAGCAGCGGCATTCCGCGCGGCGTGCGCAAGAAATGCCCAACTTGCATTGGGAAAAACATTCTTACGGTTACTGGGCGTGTATAAATGGTGCAGTGGATCGTAGCCAACTGCTTTCCCCATCAGAAAGCCGGTAACTGGACCTTTTTTCTTCGTATGCAGTGTTTGAATCGGCCAAGCTGAGACATTGACTAAATCGGGGCTTTGATTCCCGACCATCGCCAACAGCTTTTCCTGTTTCTCTTTTTTCAGTGGTTCGTGGTAGATTTTCGCAACGAGTTGCCGAGTGTCATCTTTTAGCTCGTAGACCGCGCCTTCGCCGCCTCGTCCAAGCTCTTTCCCGATCTCAACTTTCTCGCCACTGCCATCGAAGAAGGATAATTCGCTCATAATCGTGTAGCCAGAATCAATGTTTTATCGTCTTCCGTCCGTTCATTCACTTTATCGGAACCGAGCAGCTTTTCCAATCCGATGTTGACGTTAACCGGATTGAACTGTTGCGGATTACGCATATAGGTAAGCATCGGCTCGAAGAATGGTGGGTGAGGGGTTTGCGTCGCATAACTCAAAGCCAACGGTTGAATTCCATCGGTAAAGACGGCAAACTGCTCTAATTCATAATCGAGAAACTGAATTTTAAGATTTTCCAATCCGTTGACATCGGTGAGCGTAAAAGTGGCATTGACGTATTCGCCGGAGTAGGGTCGGAACACCATTCCCATTGCGCCATTCTTACTAAGCACGATTGCACCATCGCCTAACTGTAGGCAGATGGTTTGCCGGGGACTCGTTACAACACCAAGCAAGGTACAAGCAAATTCGCGTGGCACAATGTTCTCATCATACGCTTTGTGCCGAATCTCCATCACAATTTCATGAACCCAGTGAATCACCTCTTTTTCAGAAAACAGATGATCGGGTGGATTCTCCAGAACCGCGGCTTTTATCTGTTCGCAAATTCGCCGGGTTGCAAGCTCGGAACCTTCCTTACTCCGTTTGGCACTACCGGCACCGTCGGATGCAAACGCCATAATGTACTCTTCGCCGTTCGCATTGGTGACCCGGTCGAGCATACAAGAATCTTGACATACTGTGCCGGACGCGATATGCGAGGTGCCGATGACAACGGCTTGGGCAAACTTCCAACTCACAGTTCTGCCCAACCTTTCGGGCTTTCCAACGGAACTGTCATGCCGGGTTCAGTGCGTGCGACGCCACTCATCGAGGCGGTAAGCCAGAGGAAGAATTCGCGGAACTTCATACCCTGTAGTTTGAGCGGTTCGCGCACTGACATCTTACGCAGAATACTCATACTCGCGCCATCGACCGCAACCGGGAAGAATGCCAATGCTTTCTCCTGCTCACCTTCTTTGATCAATTCTGCCGCCGTCATCCAGTCGTCGGTCGGCGAACCGTCGGTGATCATGAACACCCATGGGCGATAGTAGGAGATGCCGTTATTCTTATACTCCTCCTTACGATCGTTGAGCATTTTCAAACCGGCTTGAATTGCGCCTCCCATTGGAGTATCGCCTTGGGCGACCAATACCGGAGTGATAAAGGTATCGGGAGAAGTGAATTCGGTAACGATTTGTACTGGACCAAAGGTGATAATGCCGATTTCGACCCGCTTAGTTGCCAGCGAATCGTTCAGAATTTCGTCGCGAAACACTTGCAGCGCTTCATTCAAAGCCTGTATCGGCGCACCGCGCATCGAGCCGGACGTATCCAGGATCAATAGGCAAGGAACGCGGGGGTCGGGGTTGTCAGCGAAACTGTCGGAGCCAAAAGCAATTTGACTCGCAAAATCAAAGTCGTCGGACATCGAAGCTTCCTTTCGAGAATTGCTTGGGGGCAAAGTAATATGTTTTCAAGGGGAATGCCATTCCTCGAAGGGAATTAGAGTATCCTGTGAGGGTATCGGGATCTTTGGGGATGTTTCGATTGGAATTCCCTACAGTTCGCGGATATTTTGCTATATGGTGTAAAATCGATTGACCTGTCCATTTTGTTTGGGTAACTTGATCAAAGGTAGATCGACAGTTCCATTCCCATGATACCGACCACAATGCAGGAGCGAACGATGAAACCACACCAAGATTCTTTCCCGATGCTTTCCCGAGTTTTCGTTATCTCGATTCTTTTACTCATAACTCTGCTACAAACTTCGATGGCACAGGATAGTTTGGGGGTAAGATGTGTTGGCAAACTCCACAATTATGAAATGTGGAATAATGCTACTGGAATTGTTGTTTCGGGTAATTGTGGTTACGTAGCAACAGGATTGACGGGGTTAAGAATAGTCGATATCCAAAACCCCGACCGACCGGTTGAAATTGGACACTTCGTTACTGGTCAGTCGATAAAAGATGTAGTTCTTGTCGGGAACCTCGCAATCCTTGCGAGTTATGAACAAGGTATTAAAATTGTTGACGTATCAAATCCAAGTTCACCATTTCAAGTTGGAAGTTTAGATATTACAAATACAAAAAAGATAATCATCGAAGGCAATCTTGGATATGCATTGTGCGGGCAAGGTGTAACAGCATTTACATTTAATCAACCAAGTAACCCGAGTATTGTCGGAACATATAGTCCAACAGGTAGTGCTTATGCTTATGACGTAAGTGACACTCGAGCCTACATTTTTTCAAGTTGGTATGGTGGTTCACTTGGAAGTGGCTATCGTTTTTATTACCAATTTAGTATCGTTAGTTTTTTAACTCCTAATAACCCTCAAATACTAAATAGTTCCACAAGAGAGTATTCTCGTTACAATGGCATTAAAGTAATGGGTAACACAGCATTTATATTTGACGACACAGATATCAAAACATATCGGATTGACGATTCTTTACATTTTAATTTGCTCGGAACATATGATCGTAACCCAATAATGCCAACATCTTTTCAGTTTTGTGACTCGATGC
>JAOTSC010000130.1 GCA_030247525.1 bacterium
GATTTGGGGTTCACACGATTTCTTTTGGCGAAGTGAGTGGATTCCTCACTCCTGCAAACAAATCGATTGAGATAAATGATCGTTCTACGCAAATTGATGTTGTTGGTACATACATACCATCGATCGAAATCGATTTTAAATTGGATGAATCCGGGAGGGTGAAGAGCCGTGGCATCATCAATGTGGAAACCGGTTATTGGCTATCCGACAAGGGAACGGTTCCCTCTACAGAACACGGACCTGAGATTGTTAAAGTAAAGCCGTTCGACTTTTATGTATATCAATTCGGTCCTGGTCGTTCCAATGCTAATCCTTCTGGGAACGATTACATTGATGTAACGTTTAACCTTCCATCGGGTTTCGATGCCGGTAGGTCGTTATCCTTAGTATTAGAAGGGTATGCTACCAATCGAAACTTTCAGTTTAATCTGACGAAGTTAACCGAGATTTCCATCGCTGTGAATGGGCAGACTGTTCAATCGGGAATTCGGCCGACCGTCAATATCGATGAAAATCGAACTGTTGCCAGAGATGCATACCCCATTGGTCGTTTCTTGAAAACCGGTGCGAACCATGTGATGATTCGCACGACGGATAACTCGAAGTGTTATTACCTTTTACGCGGAATGCGAATAGAGTAACTGATGAATGTTAACAACGCCAATTTGACTCCTGAGGAAATCGAACGGGTTCGACGCGAGCACCGTGAACTACTCGAACGCACCGACGAAAAGAATCGCGCGAAATTGCGCGAGTTACAGGTCGAACAGGAACAAGGCGAACATTACGACGAACTGCGGCGAATCCGATTTGAAGAAGAAGAAAAACTCTTTGGAAAAGATCCTCGCTACATTGTGGTTGAAGACGACCAAGGATTCAAATCGTTTGTATTGAAAGAGAATGCCCAATCACGAACACACCGTAAACGGGTTCGTAAGAAGCATCGCCGGAGTATTCGTTCGATCTTCCGCGATTATGTTTCAATTGGATTAATCGTCCTCGTTATGTTCGTATTAGTATATTATGCTTTACAACTCACCCCTTAACCCGCGTTAGGTTTTCCAATGGATGTTGTATTTATTATTAATCCCGGTTCTACCTCGACGAAAGTTGCGATTGCAAACCGGGATGGGCTTATTGACGAGAAGGAAGTCCAACATCCGCGCGAGGAGTTGGCGAAGTTTCCCAACGTAGCGGATCAGTTAGCGCTGCGAATGGAAACGGTGCGAGCGGCATTGCTTGCATGGTACACTCCTGATCGAACTCTGATTGGTATTGTTGGTCGTGGTGCTCCATTGAAACCTCTTACCGGAGGCACCTACCAGATTACTGAAGCAATGCTGGATGATGTAAGATCAGCGAAGTTCTCCAATCATGCTTCCAATCTCGGATCCATGTTAGCAGATGCCATCGCAAAGCAATACAGTCTACCCGCTTTTGTCGTCGATCCGGTCACTGTCGATGAGTTTCCTTCGGAAGTGCGATTATCCGGAGACCCCGAAATACCTCGGCTATGCCGCTGGCATGCGCTGAACCTCCGAGCTTGCGCCCGGCTCGCAGCCGCACAGTTAGGAAAACCACTTTCCGATACGAAATTCGTAGCAGTACATCTGGGCGGTGGGATTTCCATCGCAGCATTACTCGGTGGAAGAGTACAAGATGTAAACGATGGTCTCTTAGGGATGGGTCCATTTTCACCGGAGCGAGCAGGTGCCCTACCAATCGGAGGGGTATTGAAACAGGCATTTTCGGGTAGATACACCGAACGGCAACTTATCGAACGCTACAGCCGGGGAAGTGGTTTCGTAGCATATTTAGGGACTTCAGATTTCCGAAAAGTCGAACAGATGATGGAAGCCGGTGACGAAAAAGCGATTACCGTGTACAAAGCGTTTGTTTGGCAACTGGTGAAAGAAATCGGAGCGATGGCTGCCGTGCTCGGAGGAGTAGACGGCATTGTTCGCTCGGGAGGTTTGGCGCGTTCACAAAGATTGTTAGCCGATGTTTCGCAAAAGACCGGGTGGATTGCACCGAATTTCGATTATCCCGGCGAACACGAAATGTCCGCACTTGCTGCCGGGGCTTTTCGGGTGTTGGACGGTAAGGAATCTGCATTAACTTACCAGTAACCGGCATCAACTGGTTGGCATTAGTGGTGACGACTTGAAGTACTGTTGTTCAGTCAATTCGTAGAATAGTTGAGGTGTGATATGTTGCGCAATCGAATTGTCTTGTTTTTCTCTTTTTTATCGATTGTTGTTGTAATGATCGTTGGTTGTGGACACGATCCAATTTCTCCTGGCGACAACGTTAGCCCGGGCGTATCGCTCGAAGTCATACTTCCCAGCCTCGATTCGGGTTATATCGATGCGCCAGATCCACCGAATTTTGCGAGTTTCGAAGTTCGGGTCAATGTCAGGGATACGGTAACCTTACGGCGGTTGCACTATATCCCCATCGAAACCCGTGGTCGTATTCACGTAGGCGAGGCGAATGAGGGGAATGCTATCATCATTCCTCCTCGTACCACAACTGACACAACGATGCCAAGCGGCACATCTCAGACGATAGTTATCCGGCTTACCGCCGCAGATACCGGTTTGGCTCAAGTGACGGTAGACGCTTTTACTTCGGAAAATGCCTTGATGAGAAGTGTCACCCAAAGTTTCACCGTACGATACCGCCCCGCTGGCGGCAACTAAGGATATTTCTTAACAAAGTTAAAAGTTCGCTTAGAGGAGATTGTATGAATGGATTAAAAATTGCAACCATCGCCGCGTTATTTGTATTCGCTGGAACCGGTTGCGCGAAAACGGAGAAACCGATGACCGAAAACAATCAAACGCCGGCAGTCGAAACCACGAAACCAGTTGAAACTCCTGTAGTACCTGATGCTCCAATTGGTAAACTTGCCAAGGTGGAAGCTCCGGCAACCCAAATGCCGAAATCCGACGAAGTCGCCATCCTCGATATCGCTGGCTACGGGCGGATCGTTCTGGGATTTTTCCCGAATAAAGCGCCGGAACACGTGAAGAACTTCTTGAATTTCGCCAAACAAGGCTATTATGATGGTTCTACTTTCCACCGTATTATTCCCGGTTTTATGATTCAAGGTGGCGATCCGAATAGTAAAGACGATGATCCCAACAACGACGGTATGGGTGGACCCCCGACCCGCGTAAAAGCTGAGTTCAACGACCTGAAGCACTTGCCCGGCACCTTATCGATGGCGCGGACACAAGACCCCAATAGCGCCGGCAGCCAATTCTTCATTTGTCACGGTGCCGTTCCCCATCTGGATGGACAATACTCGATATTCGGGCAGGTTCTTTCGGGAATGGATGTAGTCGATAAAATTGCGAAATCCCCCCGCGGATCGAATGACAATACGTTTGCAACCAATTGCCCCGACCGCAAAAAAATTGCTATGAAAGTTACCGTTGCGAAGTGGAGCGACGTCGTTCCATGAGTGACGAACCGCGACCGCTCAGCCGTTCTGAAGCCGCATCATTAACGGCTTTAACGGTAAAAAAAATGCGGAGCGAACGCGGGCAAACAATCGCCGAGGGGGAAGCGTTAGTGCGCGAAGCACTCGCTTCCCCGTGGTTGGTACACGAAATTGCTGCAACCACCGAATGGATTCAATCCGGGAAACTGAGTTACCTCGCTGAGCAGCTCTCCAAGCGCGCAGTAAAAATCCGCTCCATTGACCACGATTTATTGAAACGCATCTCTGAGCTTGAGACGGCTCCCGGTGTAATTGCAACGGTATCCCCTCCGGAACAAGACGAATCTCACATCGATGGAGTAATCATCGCATTAGACCGCGTATCTGACCCCACCAATCTCGGTGCAATAGCCCGAACCGCCTGTTTCTACGGGGTGAAACAAATCTGGCTCTCGGAAGATTCGGTAGATATTTTAAATCCCCGGGCGATTCGCGCATCAATGGGTGGTCTTTTTCATGTCTCTACAAAAAAATGCAATTCCCTTGAGCAAGAACTGAAAGCAGCAAAACAACAGGGTGTTTCGATTATAGCTGCCAATGCGCTTTCCGGTTCACCGCAACTTCCCAAACGACCGGGTAGAGCTATCATCGTTGTACTTGGGAGTGAAGCTCATGGTATTCGAGAATCAATCCTCGCAATAGCTGATGTTTCCTGGCATCTCCTGCCAATTGGAAGGGACTTAACTCTAAATGTCGCCGCAACTACCGCGATTCTTCTCGACCGACTTACATCAAACTCTTCATAATCCTTACGAAGAGTTTTTATTTATTTAACATCAAAACATCTATTACGGTATTGTTACAGTACGTTGAGATAAGTCAATTCCGGTAATCGCTTCTTGCTTTGCAGTAAAAAGATCGCAGTCGCTTTGTAAATCTCATTACTATCTGCTTACTTTCTTTACAAAGAGCAGAAGTTGATCCGAATGAGACCCGAAGTAAAACCTCCGATACCTGCCGCAGAACCACAGGATAACATCCCGACAACTTCGATGGTTGTTTCGGTGTTGTTCCTATCAGTGGCTTGGATGATATTGCTCTTTTGGTTGGTCGATCAAATGCAATGGAAAGGTGCTGAATCGATCTTTGTGATGAGCGGATTGATGGCGTTACCATGTGTAATCTGGACGATTCGTAATAAGTTTTCATTCGTTGAAACATTCCGTCTCCGTTGGCCTGGGACACGAGCTGTGCTCTATGTCATACCATTGGCAATCGCCATGGCGGTTTTGACCGATGCTGCCGACCGCTGGTGGACAACGCTGGTTCCGGCCGACCCTGAGTATTTGAAACAAATCAACGCGAATCTCCAAACAAATTCGTTGTACCAATGGTGGATGCTTTTATTGGCTGCTGCTGTTGTCGCGCCTATCGCTGAGGAATTTTTATTCCGAGGGTTCGTTCAAGGTGTCTTAGAAATTCGCATGGGGGCAATTTCCGCGATTCTTTGGACAGCAGCGGTGTTTAGCTTCTTCCACTTCAACTATGCACAACTTTTTCCGTTATGGATATTATCGTTAGCGCTGGGATTGCTTGCTTGGCGGGTCGATTCGATTATCCCTGCACTCATCATGCACGCAGTAAACAATGCCCTTTCGTTGTTCTCATTACAAGCGGCCAATGGTGAGCTGTTTCCCGGATACATCGCCGGGGAATACGTTGCTCTGCAGTGGGTACTTTTAGCCGCAGCGATTGTGCTTGTTTGCGGGTATGCTTACTTTCGTTTTCCCGCTTCGGAAAGCGCGCAAGGAACCGAGTATGAATGATTATCGCCTACCCTATAAATTCAATCCCGAACGACATCGCAGGCTAATGCGATACACTAAATTGCGGAAACTCGTGCTCTTGCTCTTCATTCTAAGTGTGTCGTTTCTCTTAACTGCAGCTCTCTTCTCGCTTAGTGCGGATATCCCTGTGAGTTGGTTGGTGTGGGGAACCCTGTTATCGATTGGGTCTGGAATGTTACTTCGCTACATTTCGCATACTTTGATTCAGGAGCATCGTTGAACATTCGTGTTGCAGTTCTGCGCAGACAGTCGGAGATCGTCATTCGATGTGCTTCCGGTAGTTTTACCCTCGAAAAATCTAATGGAACGGAAACGATTCACACCGACGAGGAACGTCGGTTTTCTTTATCATCTCCTCTAAGGGAGTGTTGGCTTACCAGAACAAAACTTAGCCAACTACCGCTTCAGGGTGCTGAACCGATTGGCGTTCATGCCGATACTGCACTTGGTGAAGTAACCTCACACAAATGGCTTGTATTGCTGGAAGCGGACAAACCAACAACTCCTGATGCTTTATTCACCCAAGCGGTTGCGATTGCTCATTCGGCTGCGCCCAATGGTGAATTACTATATCCCGATGAACGCCGCGACCTATCGGCTTCGCTGTTAATCGGCTGGTCACCAGTTGCTGATAGCTTGAAGTTGATTCCTGATTCGCCTCAATCGACTTTATCGATTCAAAATGTCCAGATCGGTATCGGGTTCCATTGGGATCATGTTAATACAATGCTGTATTCCGGTACAATCCGTATTTATGCCCTGAAGAATGGCTTGGCGGCAGTGGTGGAAACCCCGCTGGAAGAGTATTTGGCAACAGTAAATAGCTCCGAAATGCCTGCTGAGATGCCATTGGAATTCTTAAAAGCACAAACTGTTGCCGCTCGAAGTTGGCTGCGCGCAAATCTTGGGAGCCATTACCCCGGTGCGCCGTTTGATGTTTGCTCCGACGATCATTGTCAATGTTACCAAGGTTCGGTGAAGATCAAGGAAAATAGTCTCCGAGCTTCGCAGGAGACTGCTGGTCAAATTCTAATTTGCAAAGACAGCAGTGAGAAGTATGTTATCACCGATGCTCGCTATGCGAAAACCTGTGGTGGTCGGTTTGAACCGGGTGCACGGGTATGGGGAGGAGAAACACCGGGACTGCTATATGCGCACGATCATGTAACCGAACAATTAGTGCCGCCAATCGATACCGAAGTAGACGCGTACAATGTTATCGAAAACACGGAAACGAACGATTATTGTAATCCCAAGTTGTATCCCTATCCTCCATCGCTTACGTATTGCGAACCCTATTATCGTTGGCAACAGGAACTGACGTGTGCCGAGTTAGGACAACGCATAACCCGAGCCACTGGCATTGAAATCGGAGCGATACAATCCCTCGAATCGTTGGAACGTGGTCCTTCCGGGCGAATTCATCGTTTGCAGGTAGTCGGAGAAAAGAATACAATCGAAATATCCGGGGAATTGGCAATTCGTAGAGCATTGTCGGATTCGCACTTGCCAAGTTCGGCAATCGTTTGGAAATTCAACAACCCTTCAATCGTATTACTTGGAGCGGGTTGGGGGCATGGCGCAGGATTGTGTCAAACCGGTGCGGCAATTCGAGCAACCCATGGAGCCAGCTATCAAGAAATACTGTCTGCTTACTATCCAGATTCAATTTTAGAGACAATGAGTGCATGTCGTCGATGAACACTGAAAATCCTGATTCACAACAAATGGTACCATCTACCAATCGACTTGAACAATTGTCGAAATTTCGCCGATGGAATACCTCATGGTTAGGTCGCATTGATAGCTATTTGATTCATCTTATTGCCATTTTCAGTGGTGGTATCTTTATGCGTTTTTTTCAACGCATGACGATTCACCATCGCTCCCGGCTGAAACAACTAAAACTCCCCTCGATGATATTACCAAATCATGTATCGATCCTGGATGATTTTTTCTTGGGTCCACCGATACTGTTTCCGATGAGTATCTTTCGCTACGATTTAATGCCGTATCATGCCCCCGAAGAGAAGAATTTCTTTAAGGGCAAATTTCTCAGTTACATGATGCGGAAACTGAAGTGTGTTCCTTTGACTCGCGGAGCAGGTTTCAAACAACCTGGGATGCTGCGGTTAATCGAATTGATTCAGGATAATAACGTTCTCTGGATGTACCCTGAGGGGGGACGTACCCGTTCCGGTGACATTAATTCAGGAAAAGCTGGTGTCGGTATGATACTGTACCGTTCCCGCGCGCAGGCGATTCCCATCTACCATGAAGGATTACACCGCGTCCTTCCCATCGGTAAATCGTTTCCCCGGCTTTTTCGTCGGGTCGATGTGATTATCGGCGAACCAGTTCCACTGGATGATTTATTCGCGCTGCCAGACGAACCACGTACCTGGCAAGCAATTGCTGATCGGGTCATCGAAAGTCTTAAAGCGTTGCGCGATGAGTTACATACGATAGTCGATCAGGAAGGTAACGCGAAGCCGGTTAAAAAAGTGATGAATAACGTTGACAACGCACCCAGATTGTCAGTTTCAAGGATGAAAGCAGCATGGCGGGATGTTCGCTGGCAACCGACGTTGGCGAACTACTTGACATTGTTCAGATTGTTTCTTGTTCCGGTGTTTGTGCTACTCTTTCTTTCGGATCATTTTGCACTACAGATTGTTGCGACAGTAGTCTTTATTGTCGCTGCTATTACCGATGCTGTCGATGGCTATATAGCTCGCAAACGAAATGAGGTCACCAGCTTTGGCGAATTCATTGATCCCTTTGCAGACAAACTTCTTACCCTTACTGCGTTTGTTCTTATCGCGTTGCGTAAAGAGTTTTCCCTAATCTTGATCAATCTATTAGTCTACATCTCGCTGATTGCTACTCGCGAGATTGGAATAACCATGTTACGCATCTGGGCAATAGATCGCGGACAACCTTTGATTACTTCGGTCTGGGGTAAAATGAAAACCGGAATCCAACTGACTACGTTGATTGGAACACTGGTTTACTTTAATATCCGGGATTTGCTGCGGGAGTTTGGACTAAAAGTTGCCTACTTTGATGATAAAACAATGGTACCGGTACTGCACGGGTTATTTATACTATGTGTCATTATCACGGTAATCTCTGGTTATCTCTACATTCGTAACTTAATTGTTCGCCACCGCAACAAGTGATTAACGCTTCTTCATAACTAGATCGCGATATAACCCCACTACGAGTAAGATGAGAAGCATGATTGCCCCACCAATCGACACAAAACTCGCTGCATCACTATGTTCGTTTTTGTTCAGAACTCCTAATGTAAACGGCGAAACTGAATGCCAATAGTCTACAAGTAGTCCACACCCAATTGCTACTCCAATGATTGCACTCATCTGGATAACGAACCCTTTGGTTCCCAATAATTGACGCACAGTGGCAAACGATGCGATATTGGTTGCCGGACCGGTCAACATAAACACCAATACCGGCCCAGGTGCAACACCTGCCGCTAACAACGATGCCGCCAATGGGGTACTCGCCGTCGAACAAATGTACATCGGTAACCCCAACAATACTGCCGCGATGTAAACTGGCACTCCATTGGCGTATTCGGTGAGTGAGGATGCAGGAAAGAAGACTCCTATCAGTGCCGCCAACGCTAATCCCGGCAGCAAGTATCTTGCTAAATCGGTTGGCATATCAAGAAAACCGTAGCGCGTTACTTTTCTCCATTTCGCAGCACTCTTTGTCATGTTACTTTCGGATGAGGCACAACAGCAATCTCCCTCGCAACACGGATTTATCGTAGTTATAGATAGGGAAGCTTGCCGGAAGCGCTTTTTCACTTCATCTTTCGGTTGTAGGATTCCAGCGGTCATTGCTGAGAGGATTGCCGTAACCGGACGGATGATTGCCCACACTGGTCCCAGTAGAGCCCATGATAGGGCAATTGTGTCCACACTGGTTTCTGGGGCAGAGATGAGAAACCCGGAGGTTGGACCTCGCCCGGCGCCGCCATCACGTAACGCTTTTGCTACCGGTAATACCGAACACGAACAAAGCGGAATCGGCGCTCCCAGCAATACACCTCGCAGTGTCGGTTTCCAGCCGTTACCTTGCAGGTATTTCAAGAGTGTGTTCGGAGATAATAATACATGGAGGATGCCGGCGATCCCGAACCCAATAAGTAACCAGAGTCCGGAATCGAGTAGGATATCCCATAACGATGTGAGAAAATTCTGCATGATGTTCTTTAAGATTAAGATGTACAGTGTACGGTTAGGATGACAATGAGTCAAGGAACTTTTCAATTTCGACAGCAAAAGATACCACCGAATTGGATGAGAAGACTCTTCCTACCAGTTATACTGCTTGTCGTTTCGATTGGTTATGCGAAAACCACTTCGGAG
>JAOTSC010000131.1 GCA_030247525.1 bacterium
AGATTAAGCTGTGAACGAATCAAAATCAATGCATACAATGTGAAGCCGAGAAATGTCAATAAGTGTACCATTGGTACCAGTGCTGATTCATGATCGCTCGAGCGCTTAAAGTAGGCATAGAACCCAAGAGCGATTGGTACCGACAATAGCTTCAACCAGAACGGTACGCCGATATCCAACGGTAAATCGATTATGACGAGCGAAAGAGTCCATCCTAATAACAACAAGTAGGACAAGCGCTTACGCTGATACCAGATTAACAGAAAGAGGGTCGGGATTGTTAAAAGATTCAGCAAGTGAATCGTGATGGCAAAACCGTTTAAGTAAGTTGCAAGCAGTAGGTAGTGGTCGTTTTCTCCGGTCTCTGAATTATCCATCCACTTCAGGACTAACCAGAAGACAATTACGGTTAAGAACAACGAAACACCGTACACTTCGGATTCAACGACATTGAACCAAAACGAGGGGGACCAACTGAGTGCCAAAGCACCAACTGCTGCACCACCTAAGACTGAGATTCGATCAGTTAATGACTCTTCTTTCCCGCGATAAAGCCGCACCAATCGCAGAACGATAAGAAATGTCAAAAGAATCGTGAAGGCACCCGAGAGGCTGCTGAATTGAGTAACCCGGGTCGCGATTTCTCCAAATGGTAGAAAAGTAAACAGTCGACCCACCATGATGAACAACGGAGATCCCGGGGGATGTGGTACGCCCAAGGTGTACGAACATGCGGCAAACTCGCCGCAATCCCAATACGATACCGTATTGGCGTTGGTCATCAGGATCACTGTCCATGAGACCATAAATACCATCAGTCCGACCCAAAACGACGGGCGTTTCATTGCAGATTGCAGCAAAGTAGTCCTCCGAAGTGCAAAGTATCAAAGTACGACAGGCATGTCCGCGGTTCAAACGGTGCGATTGACCCTGAGTTTCGCCAACACTCTACGACGTTCACCCGGGGTAAAGAAGCCGGTAAACCATAACGCAAATGGGAAGGCAACCAAGAATACGGTTTTCACCCATACCGATGCAAAAGTTTCATTGCCAAAATACCACCAGATTGCTGTAAGTACCGTTAAATGGAGCAATCGTTTCCCCTCATAGGGTACCGGATAATTTTTTCGGGCATATAACCACTCGCCGAGGGCAATACCGCCATACCCGACAACGATGCTCCACGCCGCTGCCCAAACACCGAAACGGGGATTAACCAAATGTTGAATAAAACGCTGGCGGCAGATGCGACACCTGAGATATACGCTTGAATGTGTATCCGGTTCCGTAAAAAGAATCCTGCCGAAAGATTTGCTGCAACCCCGTTAAACACCTGTCCCAAGAGAATTATGGGGAAAATTTCGATACCCCCCCAATACTTCGGTTCAATCAGCGGCATTGAAAAACCGGGTATCGGCATTTTCATAATTGGCGGGATGTAATAGGTTAAGAATAAAAACAAAATTCCGAATACAAGTAAAAAGTATGTGAGTACTCTTGCAAAGAGGTTAGGGCTATCCGGTTTCTCGCCTTCTTCCAAGAAAAACGGCGCCCAAGCATTACGGAATGCCATCGCAAGAATGGAAAAGATCATGCCAAGTTTTGCGCCGACGCCATACAATCCGGTCTGTTCCGCACTTGAGTAATATTCGAGAAATTTTCGTGAGCTTAGTTCCAACACCATGACAAAAAAGAGGTGGGGAATATTTGGTAAGCCAAATTTGAGAACAGGTGGGAGTATTTTCCAATTGAACTTGAAAGAGATGTCTTTGCGAATAATCCAGAGGAGTGGAATCATCGTTATCGCAGAACTGAGGATATTTGCTTCGAGCACCCCTTGCAGACCACGATGTAAATGTCCGACTAACCAGAAGTTCGCCCCAAGGTTTAACAGAACGCTCAACATCCGCAACGATGTATAATGAAAAGCTTTCTGTTTCGCGCGTAATACGACAAACGGCAATGCCGAGAATGTATCCAACCAAAGAACAACCAAACAAAACAATAGTATGACTGGTGCAGCACCTTCTTCGAGAATTGAGGAAGCTAACGGTGCGCGCAATAGCCAAAGCAGAGCGCTGATCAAAGTCGAACTGAAAAACGAGAGAACAAGAACTGTACTGAACAACTCATTGCGTTGGGTCTTCTCTTTTAATGGGATGTAGTACCGCATGAGCGACACATCAATCCCATAGAGATAAATTACTTGGGCAACAGCGATGAAACTGTAATAGAGGGTTAATGCGCCGTAATCGGCAACCGGCAACCAGTATGTGTAAGCGGGTAACAAGAGGAAGCTTGCCGCCCGGGTGGCGACTTGTCCTATTCCGTAGATAACCGATTGACCGGCGAGCGCTTTTATTTTTTGAAACACGTTGGAGATATCAGTCCATATTTTTTTTGATCAAGTTTTGTATACGTGATCCTGTGAATCTATGTAAGGGTTGATATGGGATTCCGCTTCCACCCGAGTCAGGCAGGAGTGCCTAACCTCCAATTTTAACAAGATTGCTTCGTCGCTGCGCTTCCTCGCAATGACACGTCAGGCAGGAGTGCCTAACCTCCAAAGTTAAAGCGGGCGTGCACGGCACGCCCCTACTAACTCAGACAAGATTGTCTGAGCTACATGTACTTTAATATGCGGCTTTGACGATGGGATCGGGATCGTCACGCAATTTCTTTGCATAGCGAGCCAGCGTTACTTTTCCATTCGTCTGTTTCTTAGTTCCCGCTCGAACCGCTTCTGCGCGAATCGCTGGATCGGTATGAAGCGCCGCCCGCGACCAGATTGTCGTTTTCCCACCATCCAATGTTCGATACGCTCGCAAGTACATCAGTAGTGCGCGGTTATCCGCAACTGGCAATGTAGCTGCTCGAGCAGTTCTTGTATTGGAAATGACGCCCTGCTCGGTATGAAATTCCAAGTAGTTTTGCCGCTCCAATGCAGGTAACAACTTCTTATCAAGGAAATCGCGCAACGCGCTACGAAACTGCTCGCGCGCCGCGAGTTTCGCCATATCCGAGGAATCTTTTTTCGATGGCTTTCCAGATAGTGTGTACATCAAGGTTTCCCGAATCGAGAACATCGAATCGGACAGCCCACCGACGATATACGGGATACTGGGAATATCAGATTGCAGAACAAGACCTCTCAAGGCATTGCGGCGGATACCGGGCAATTTGTCTTGTGCCAAATTTCGCATTTTCTCAATTACGGAAAGCGGCAATTTCGGATAGGACATGAGCGCCAATGCAGCGGAAGTGCGAATCCGGAATGCGGTATCAGACGCGGCTTGCAATAATCGGGGCAACGCAGTCGAATCGCCGATATCGCCCAACGTTTGGATCGCTAAAGTAGCCTCGTCACGTGATTTCGCGGTATCAATCACCATTAGTAACGATTCGACGGCAGGCGTTCCAATTTTTTTGAGTAACTGATTCACGGTCTGGCGGTCGCGGGCGTCGTCGGTCGAGAGCCGCGAGATAAGAAACGGTACCGCCGACTTGCCGCGCGAAACCAGCGTACTGTCGGCACGTTTGCGAATCGCTTCCCATTTCGGTTCACCGCTGCTAGCAACCCAAAATAACCGCAAGTCAGACTCGGCAGAATAATCGATGCGATTCTCCCAACCGGGAGAGAGCGCCTTTCCATTACTAAAATGGGGCGGACCATCGAACAGTTCCGATGAAGTATTCGTCGAGTCGGCGAAACATACTACCGTAAGAAGTAGGGTAATAAGGATAGTCAATAATACACGGGACACACTCATTTCACACCTCCCGTTGTATTCGGTGTTGGTGGAGTAACATCCCAGCCGACACCGCGGATTCCCCGAATCCACAGATTGCCATCGGCAGCGGATTCATCGGCGTAGCGGTCATTCCCACTCCGGTCAAGGAATAGTCCAATCGAGCCGTAGTCGCGGCGGGGATTGCCATATCCAACCGTATTCAGACTGTTGCGATTCGCATAGATATCGTTCCCTGCATCGTCGAGTAGTACGCCGAATCCATTGGCGCTCCCCGCTCCCTGCGATAAATCGGCGCAAAGATATGAATCATCTCCTGCGCGGTCACGTAAGATACCAGTGCCTAAATCGTGGCCGCAGCCTTGCGAAACCCCTTTGCTATCGTAACGGTCGTTGCCATCGTCATCAAGTAGTATCCCGAGCGAAATGTGAATGCCGGAACCTTGTGCATACTGGTAGGATACATAACGGTCGTTCCCGGTTTTGTCGACCAATGCGCCTAAGGCGTACCAGTAACTCGCCCCTTGTCCATATATATCACTTAAATATAAATCACTACCGGATTGGTCAAGTAATAATCCGATACCACCACTCAGGTGGGGTCGCAGTCCGTACCCGAACCCCTGAGACAATGTAATCGAGTGATCTTGATATCGGAGTACATCGACGTAGCGAGGCGTCGCGAGGTATTGATCGTCGCCGGATACATCGAGTAACGTGCCATAACCGCCGACTAAGCCGACGCCTTGACCGTAGACATGCACCCGATACAAATCGTTTCCGGTCGAATCGAGTAATGCCGCATATCCCCACCCGGCACACGCTTGCGCATTGCCATCAGCGTCATACACATCGAAACCGGAACGATCCTCCAACTTCGCGGCACCGAGCAGTGCAGCGCCTTGTGTCCATTGCGCACCGGTATAACGGTCGCTGCCCGACTTATCGAGTAAATAAGCGATCCCGTTTTCAGCACCGGCAATCGAGAAAATCGAATCGGATTGATAAGCATCATTTCCGGCAAAATCGACCAATAACCCAACGCTGGTGTTCCCATAAGCAGCGGCAATTCTTCCCCGGTAGTCGTCGTCGCCGCCAAGATCGATAATCACTGCAAAGTCGCCGGTATAAGTGTTCCGGTCTTTTCCGCCGATTACGATTTTTCCGTTGGTGGTTTCCTGCCAACCGATGACGGTGCCGGTAACCCCGGCGAGTTGGGTGTGGCGCAACGAGCCAAATTGGACTTCCCAATCGGTCGTTTCCGTTAACGAATTGGCTAGATCGATAAGACGCGTCAACTCACTTTGCCAATCGATTTGCGGAGGAATTTTCTTGATCAAGTTCAGCAACGCTTGATAGCTTTCAGTACCGGCTTCCCGACGCGATTCGAGGGAAAAGATATCGAGGTCGGATACGTCGTCGTCTTCCCGGTAGATGTTTGGGAGGTCTTCCAACAGCCGCTTTTGCTCGTCAGGAGTAAACGGGTTTGCAAACTGGGAGCGTAAGGTTTGCACATTGGTGAGTAGTTGCTGCCACGCAATGGTATTCGCAATAACAGGCGATTTTGTAATTGAAAGTATCGTAGTATCGACAATCGAACGGGTAACCGTTTCCAAGCGATGCGAGCCTTGCAATAACTGTGTAATCGCAGGGATCCGAAACGGATCCGGCGGGTCGACTTCCGGCGCTAACGCAAACTCAGCGGGTTTGACGGCGATTGCGGACAGCGCTTTCACCAGTAAGGTATCGGTTTCCCAATCGGTGGATTGAGCAAAGGTGGGTAGTATACTCGCAAACAAGAACAACCCGGTGAGTAATCGTTTTCTCATAGCGACTCAATTCGTGTTTTTTGATTCCGGGATTGCCTCATCGCATCGCGTAAGCGGAGTAACTGCACTCCACTTCCTGCATATCCCGCTACATTCGGAAGACCGGCGGTAACGTATTCCCAATCGGCGCATTTAATGACGCGCTAATAGCCAACGCCAACGTTTCCCGCGTCAGCAACGGATCGAGAATCCCGTCGTCCCACAGTCTCGCACTGGAATAGAACGGATGGCCTTCCAACTCATATTTATCGAGAATCGGTTGTTTGAACGCCGCTTGTTCGGCTGGCGACATCGTTTTCGCTTTCGCCGCATACTGGTCGAGTTTCACAGTCAATAACACGTTTGCCGCCTGCTCGCCACCCATAACGCTGATGCGCGAATTAGGCCACATCCATAGCATCCGCGGCTGATACGCCCGACCGCACATTCCGTAATTTCCCGCGCCGAAACTGCCGCCAATAATCACGGTGAATTTAGGAACTGCCGCCGTCGCGACTGCTTGTACTAACTTCGCGCCATCACGGGCAATTCCGCCGGCCTCATACTTCTTGCCAACCATGAATCCGGTGATATTTTGCAGAAAGAGCAACGGTATTTTGCGCTGAGTACACAACTCGATGAAGTGCGCCCCTTTCAAAGCCGATTCACTAAAGAGTACACCATTATTGGCCAAAATTCCAACCGGGTATCCGTAAATCCTTGCGAAACCACACACTAAGGTATCGCCATAACGGGCTTTGAATTCGTGCATCCGGGAGTCGTCGACCAAGCGGGCAATCACTTCCCGTACGTCGAAAGGGGTTCGGGTATCGCGGGGAAGTACTCCATACAACTCGGCTGGGTCATAATATGGATCGACCGGTGGGACTATATCGATATCGACTTGTTTCACCGAATTGAGATTTTCGACAATCGAACGACATAACTCAATCGCATGTTCGTCATCGAGCGCGAGGTGATCGGCAACGCCGCTAATGCGAGTATGCACATCGGCGCCACCCAATTCCTCGGCGGTAACTTCCTCGCCGGTTGCCGCTTTCACGAGCGGCGGCCCGCCAAGAAAGATCGTACCGTTCCCTTTTACGATAATCGTCTCATCGGACATCGCCGGGACATAGGCGCCGCCGGCAGTGCAGCTTCCCATGACAACGGCAATCTGAGGAATTCGTTGGGCGGAGAGATTTGCTTGATTGTAGAAAATTCTACCAAAGTGATCGCGGTCGGGGAATACTTCATCTTGTTTCGGCAAAAACGCACCGCCGCTGTCGACGAGATAGATACACGGTAAATGATTCTCCAAGGCAATTTCCTGAGCCCGCAAATGTTTCTTGACGGTCACCGGATAATACGTTCCACCTTTCACGGTTGCATCATTTGCAACTACGACACACTGCCGCCCTTTAACCTGAATGATGCCGGTGACAATGCCGGCGGAAGGGACGTCGTCTTCATACAATTGGTAAGCGGCGAGTGGAGAGAATTCTAAAAAAGGCGTGCCGGGATCCTGCAGTTTCGCAATGCGTTCACGTGCCGTCAATTTGTTGCGATTGCGATGTTTCTCAACAGCATCCGCTTGCCCCATCAAGCGAATTCGATCCAACACCGTTTGCAATTCAACCGAAAGTTTCCGGTGATGTTCGGTATTTGCAATAAAGTTCGCGTCACTGGTTGTGATTCGCGAAACAATGCGTTCCATACTCCCCCGCCTTCGTCATTCTACTTGGTAGTAATCTTTACTTTTGACAGGTAATGCAAATTGCAGCCTGAGGTTTTCATCGTCATCAATACTGTAATTCGCATCAAAGACAACTGCGAATGTAATCGCCCGCTTCTGTAAGTTTATCTTGTTTGATATGGGTCTTCACACCGTTGGTTTCGCAGAATTGCACCAATGCTTCGGTAGCGACATTTCCGGAAGAACCGGGGGCAAACGGACAACCGCCGATGCCGGCTGCGCTCGCATCGAATACCCGGATTCCGTATTCTAATCCGACTTTAATATTTGCCAGTGCTTTACCATGGGTGTCGTGCATGTGCAAGGCGAAATCGTTGACGTCCCATTTCGCCAAGAGATCGTCGAGTAAGCGTTTTACTTCCTCGGGTTCTGCTTTACCGATGGTATCGCCCAGCGAAATCTCATCGACGCCCAATGCGAACAGCTGTTCGACTACGCGATGAACGTTCTCGATTTTGACTTTGCCTTCGTAGGGACAATGCCAACAAGTAGAAACGTATCCGCGTACCCGGAGATCGTTCTCTTTCCAAACCGGCTGCATTTCGCGTAAACGAGCGATGCTTTCATCAATAGTGCAATTCATGTTTTTTTGCGCGAAGGTCTCACTCGCTGCCGAAATGACCGACACCGATGTAAACTCCGCTTCCAGCGCATTTTCGAGTCCTCGTAGATTCGGTACCAACGCAGTGTAGATCGTCAGCCGCCGCCGTTTGATCGCCTCGAATACCTTCGCACCATCGCCCAACTGCGGCACCCACTTTGGCGACACGAAACTGGTAACTTCGATTTCCGGTAATGCCGCATCGGATAAGAGATCGATGAAATGAACCTTACGAGCGGTTGGTATCAACTGCGGAATGCTCTGCAAACCGTCGCGTGGTCCTACTTCGACAATTCTTACACTGGGAGGGAATCCTCCCCTCACGTTTTCCTGCAAGGCAATATCCTATTTGCAATTTTAAGAAAGTGGAATGAACTGAAAGCCACGAATTAGTTTGACGGTTCGGAAGTGTCGAGTGGTTGCAGCGAAACGAGCACGTCGCCTAACTCGACTTGATCGCCGACTTGACAAATCACTTCCGAAACAACACCATCGCGCGGAGCCGCTAATACGAACTCCATTTTCATCGCTTCCAATACGACTAACGGCGCTTTCTGTAAAACGCGGTCGCTATGATTACAGTAGAGCTTGATGACTTTGCCGGGCATCGGTGCGCGAATGGCGGAGTCGGTTGTTCCGTGATGCGCATGGTCAGCCGAACGATCCCGTTCCAACGAAAGTTTCTCGAGTGCATACAGATCGCCGTTGAATCCGACTGTCCGCTCCGATTTCTCGGCGATAGTGAACCCTTCGACATATTTTCCATCGAGCCGGAACGAGATTCTTGCTCCGCAATTTCTAACATCCTGCAGATGATACTCCTGCCCATGCAGAGATACCTTCCATTCGCCTTGACGAACGCGGTGAGCATGCACTGTGACCGTCTCCCGGCTCGACTCAAACTTATACTCGCTCATATCACACTCCTCCCCGCCACGGTGAAAATGGATCGTTCTGCAACGAGGATTCGCTCAGCTCTGCCGAAGAATACTTCTCGATCGACAAGGCTTCTTTTAAGGCTGCCAACAAATACACTTCATCGGGAATCGGATCGATGGGTACGGGTTTCCAATCCGGCAAATATCGTTCGATGAATCCGGTATCGGTTTCCCCGCGTTGAAAAGCAGGATGCTGCACGACCGCCCGCAAGAACGTAAGATTCGTTCGAACCCCTGCAAGAGAATACTTATGCAGTGCCCACCCCATCCGCTGAACCGCATCGGCGCGAGATGCTCCAGCAACCGTAAGTTTCGCCAAGAGCGGATCGTAAAACAACGAGACCGTTTGCCCTTCGGCAATACCTAAATCGTTGCGAATCTGTACCCCGTTCGGTACATCGAGGATAGCGATTGTGCCGGTCGAGGGGAGAAAACCGCTGGCTGGGTCCTCGGCATAGATGCGCACTTCGATCGCATGTCCGCGTTGTTCGAGCTCGCTTTGACTGAACGGCAAGCGCTCACCCATTGCAACCAGCAGTTGCGTTTTCACCAGATCGACACCGGTGGTCAACTCGGTTACGCTATGTTCCACTTGGAGGCGCGTATTCATTTCGAGAAAAAAGTAGTTGCGATTTTCATCCATCAGAAATTCGATGGCTTGAGTCGGATTGGTGCAGGGGGCACCAGCCTGGATGTGCTGCAGAAGTGGGTCCCCTTCGGAAGACCGGGGAGG
>JAOTSC010000132.1 GCA_030247525.1 bacterium
GCCTACCCGCGATTGGGTCGAATGGATTGCTGCGAAGCATCCGGAATCGAAGCCGGAGTGGATTATCGAAGCGTTAGCCAGCGAAAAAGCAGTGCTATTGACACCGGAGCATTTCAAGATTGTCTGTAACACCTTACGCACCAACGAGCAAGCCCGCTTCGATCAAATGCACTGTGTTTCTGGCGTCGACCGCAAGACCCATTTGGAAGTTGTATATCATTTGTTTGCATTTTCCCGCAATGAACGTTTGATAATTAAAAAACGGATTCCCCGTGATAAGCCGGAAACTGCGTCTATCACTGATCTCTGGCCGGCGGCGGAATGGCACGAGCGCGAAATCTACGATCTGTTTGGTATAATATTTTATGGACATCCTGACTTACGCCGCATTCTACTTCCCGACGATTGGGAAGGTCATCCGCTTTTGAAAGATTATGTACACGCTGAATTTTACAACGGCATGCGAATCGATGCGACCGAACCTGATCGCTCAGGAAGGCCGGTGAACTAATGCCAGTACTCGATTTAGAAATTCCGCTCGGACTTAGCCCCCGCAAGGAAACTGTCGTCGGCGAAAGCATGACGCTGAATATGGGGCCGCAACACCCTTCAACGCACGGCGTACTTCGCGTGGAATTGCATACCGACGGGGAAATCGTCCACGAAGCGATACCGCACATCGGGTACCTCCATCGCTGTATGGAAAAAATCTGCGAAACGATTCCCTACAACCAAGTGGTTCCTTACACCGACCGGCTTGATTACTGCGCCGCCATGAATGAGAATTTCGGCTATGTGCTCGCAGTCGAAAAGTTAATGGGTATCGAAGTCAACGAGCGGGTACAACGTATACGTGTCGCTATGGCAGAGCTAAACCGGATAGCCTCGCATTTAATCGCGGTAGGTACGTTCGGTCTCGATGCTGGTGCCTTCACTCCATTCCTCTACTGTTTCCGTGACCGGGAACGCATTCTTGATATGTTCGAGAAAGTTTGTGGTGGTCGACTCCTCTATTCTTATATGTGGGTCGGAGGTTTATCCAACGATTTGCCGGACGGATGGATTCAGGAGTGTCTTGAATTTTGCGACTACTTTGAACCTAAAGTAAATGAATACAACGACTTACTTTCCTACAATAAGATATTCGTCGAACGTTGTGCGAATGTCGGTGTGTTGCCCCCGGAAATTGCAATTGCTTATGGGGTAACCGGTCCCGTTCTTCGTGGCAGCGGCATCAAATGGGACTTGCGGAAAGACGAGCCATATTCCGGCTATGAAAATTACGACTTCAATGTCATTGTTGGCGATGGTAGAAAAGGTACCGTCGGCGACAATTGGGATCGCTACTTTGTTCGAGTCTTGGAGATGCTGGAATCGGTTAAGATTATCCGACAAGCATTGAAAGACCTTCCCGAAGGGAATGTCCAAGAAAAAGTTCCTAAGAACTTCATGAAAATGCCGGTTGGCGATGTTTACTTCCGCACCGAAACTCCGCGTGGCGAGATCGGTTATTACATCGTAAGCGACGGAACTAAACTTCCCTACCGACTGAAAGTTCGCAGCCCCGCCTACTGTAACCTGTCGGTAGTGCAAGTACTTGCGCGGGATCAACTCATTGCAGACCTCGTCATTATCCTTGGTTCGATCGACATCGTGCTGGGGGAGGTGGATCGATGAACCCATTAGAAAGTCTTTTACCGGGTTTGCCGCTCATAGTTTGGCAACTGGTATGGGCATCAATCATTGTTGCATTCGTCACGGTGTTTGCACTAATCGCGGTGTATCTCGAACGGAAAATCAGCGCCTATGCCCAAGATCGTTACGGTCCGATGGAAGCGGGTGGTTGGGGCTTCCAAGGGTGGGCGCAAACCCTTGCCGATGCGATAAAGCTTCTACTCAAAGAAGACATCATTCCAGCTCTTGCCGATCCGAAGCTTTTCAAGTTAGCCCCATACATTGTTTTCGCCGGATCGCTTGGTGTGTTGGCCGTAATACCATTTGCCACCACATTAGTCGGCTCCGATCTTAACATCGGTATCTATTACGCGGTAGCGCTTTCGAGTACCGTTGTCATCGGTATTCTGATGGCAGGATGGGCGAGCAACAATAAGTGGGCGCTCTACGGCGCGATGCGTTCGGCAGCGCAAATGATCAGCTACGAAATCCCGATTTCGTTATCATTGATGTTGCCGGTCATGCTGGCAGGTTCGCTGTCATTTAACGAAATCATGGAAGCGCAACGTACCGGTTTTCCGGGTGACGGATACTTTTGGAATTGGTACCTCTTCCGGGTGCCACCTTTCACGATCATTGCATTCATTATCTACTTCTGGGCATCGCTGGCTGAGACTAACCGTACCCCCTTCGATATACCCGAATCGGAATCCGAATTGGTCGCCGGTTACCACACCGAGTACACCGGAATCCGGTTTGCCATGTTCTTCCTCGCGGAATATGCGAACATGTTTATCGTCGCGGCGATTGCCTCGGTTGTTTTCCTTGGCGGCGCATTAGCCCCGGCACCTTGGCTGTCGTTTATTCCCGGACCGGCATGGTTAATCCTCAAAGCGATGGTTATTGTCTTTGTCCAAATTTGGTTGCGTTGGACATTGCCCCGGGTTCGAGTCGACCAACTCATGCACATTTGCTGGAAGATTTTCCTGCCTTTGGCGCTCGTTAATTTCATCGCAATCGCAACGGTGGCAGCAATATGGCAGAAATGAGAACTGCGCTCGGGGTCCCGATTTCCCATGTGGAAACGAAACCGAAGCGCAACGCATTCCTTCAATGGTTTTTTGAGGTGTGGGAAGGATTCACCACAACACTTATTGGAATGGGTGTTACTGGTCGACATTTTTTCCGTAAACCTGTGACTATCCAATATCCCCACGAAAATCTCGATATTCCTGCAGTCTCTCGCCAGCGGGTCCATGTCGACATCGACCTGTGCGGCGGTTGCCTGCAGTGCGATAAGATATGTCCGCCCGGCATTATTACGATTGTCACGGCGCGACCGACTGCCGGGGAAGACTTGGGTGTTCGTCCGAACGGCAAGAAACGTCCCTTGCATCTTGCCGAATTCACCATTGACCACTCGAAGTGTTTGTATTGCGGGTTGTGCACTACCGTCTGTAATGACGATGCGATTTACATGATTCCCGATTTTCATTTTACTACGAATGACCGTTCAACTTTATTCACGAATTATTCCAAGTACACATCGGTCGAACGCGACCAGTTGGTTGCCGCTGCTGCTGCCGAAAAAGCTGCGAAGGCTGCCGCACCCAAACCACCGCCACCCCCACCGGCGCCGAAACCAGCCGTTGCTGCAGATGCAACGCCGGTTGCCGATGCGAAAGTGGAAGCGAAACCGGAAGAACCCTTTAGCGACAAGTGCCCGGGTCCTGATGGAGGGCAAGCTTAATGTTAACCGATATTGCCATCGGATTCTTTGGAGTGGTAACATTGGTCTCGGCATCGATTGTTACCTTTTCCCCACGCATTCTCTATTCGGCGTTTGCCCTCTTGTTTACTTTTTTTGGAGTGGCGGCGTTGTATGTCTTGTTATCGGCAGACTTTCTTGCCGCAACACAAGTGTTAGTGTATGTCGGTGGAATCCTCATCCTAATCATCTTCGGTGTCTTGCTTACTGCACGCATCACAAATCTGGAAATCATCGAACAGACGCACCAACGGTATGTCGCATTAATTCCCGTTCTCGCTCTTGGTCTCGGTTTGATTCTTTTGCTGTTGTCGACGGTTTGGCCGGACCGACCGTTAGCCTTGGAACCGACGACTGCGAAAATTGGCAAGAGTTTGATTTTTGAATATGTGATTGCGTTTGAAGCGTCGTCGATTCTATTGGTTGCCGCGCTGATTGGCGCTGTTCGCCTCGGTCGGGAAAGGAATGACGAAGATGCTGAATAATCTTACTGTCTACCTTGTAATCGCTGCCGCGTTGTTTCTGTTAGGTTTGTTAGCGGTGATGACACGCCGAAACGCGGTTTCCATTTTAATGGGGATCGAGTTAATACTAAATAGCGCTGGCCTGAATTTTGTCGCATTCTCGAAATTCTCCGGCGGGAACATCCGCGGTCACATCGTCGCACTCTTTATTATTCTACTGGCTGCAGCGGAAGCAGCTGTCGCCTTAGCAATTTTCCTCGGCTTATATCGCCAACGCGGTACGGTATTTGTCGACCAAGCAGCGGAGCTTAAACAATGATCGGTCTTGCTGTTACCGTCTGGCTCCTGCCACTGGCATCGTTTGCCTTGGTGTTACTGACGCACAAGAAACTCCCCCGGGGTGGTGACTTCATCTCGTTGGGAACCATTTTCACTGGTTTGGCAATTTCGCTGTGGTTGTTTGCACAGATGCTCGCGTCAGGTCCTAATTGGTCGGAGAATTGGAGTTTCCAATGGATCCCGATGGGGAAGTTATCCATCAATTTCGGCATCCATTTCGATATCCTTACATCGATTATGCTTATCGTCGTGACGCTGGTCAGTTCGCTGGTACATCTGTTTAGTACTGGGTACATGAAGGATGACCCGAAGTATGGACGATTTTTTGCATACCTTTCGCTTTTTAGTTTCTCGATGTTGGGATTGGTGCTCGCCGATAGTCTGATTGGTCTCTACATCTTCTGGGAATTGGTTGGGCTTTCCAGTTATCTCCTGATTGGATTCTGGCACGAGAAGAATGCTCCGGCGGAAGCGTCGAAGAAAGCGTTTCTAACTAATCGAGTCGGCGATGTCGGGATGTTGCTCGGTATTCTGATGGTGTTTTTCTACATCGGCGATTTAAATCTTCAAGCAATTTATAATGCGGTAGCCGATGGCAAGATCGATATGAGTGTATTAACGATTATCGGTCTGCTACTCTTTTGCGGCGCAATCGGAAAATCTGCCCAGTTCCCGTTACACGTTTGGCTGCCCGATGCCATGGAAGGCCCGACTCCCGTCAGTGCTTTAATCCATGCTGCAACAATGGTTGCCGCCGGTGTGTACTTGGTGGCGCGAATCTTCCCGATTATCACCCCCGATGCTGGATTAGTCATCGCGACGATTGGTGGGTTCACCGCCTTCTTTGCGGCGACGATAGCCGTTGCCCAACATGACATTAAAAAGGTGTTGGCTTATTCCACCATTTCCCAATTGGGTTACATGATTTTGGGATTAGGGGTTGGCGCGTACACAGCAGGTTTATTCCATTTAGTAACGCACGCATTTTTCAAAGCCTGTTTGTTCTTGGCGTCCGGTTCTGTGATTCATGCAATGCACCATTCGCTGCATCACATCCACAGCCACGCCGATCCACAGGACATGCGCAATATGGGCGGTATGAAGAAAGCGTTGCCGATTACCTATTGGACGATGCTCATCGCCACTTTGGCAATCAGTGGCGTTCCGTTCACGAGCGGTTTTCTTTCAAAAGATGCGATTCTTGGTTCGACGCTTGCTTTTGCGATGGAGCATGGCGGTATCGGTTGGCTGTTAGTTGGCTTTGGTTTTGTCACTGCCGGTATGACTGCATTCTATATGTTCCGCATCATCTTTAAAACTTTCCACGGGACTTTCCAAAGCGGTCACGAAGCGGAACACCACCTCCACGAATCGCCGAAAGTGATGACGATACCGCTTCTTACATTAGCGACGTTATCGGTGTTCTTCTGGTTTACACTACCGAATGTGAATCCGTTCTCGACCAAAGGTTGGTTCTCGGATTTTGTGGCAACACCACAACGCGCCTATGCGATGAACAATGAGAACAAACCAACTGAGCGCGAACACTTAGTAACCAAAGTGAATTCCGGTGTGCCAATGACGGCGCAGGATTCTACGAAACTTGCCTACCTCCGCGCCATCGACGCTGAGTATCAAGGTGACCGCGAATCCGCCGCACAGAACAATCAACCTGATCCCCATCCCGGTTACGTTAGTTTAGCTGATCAAATGCAAGCGAAGACTCATGGCGAAAAAGTGGAAGGTGAAGGTGGTCACGGTGGTGGCCATGAAGCGTCGCACACCGAACACACCGCCCATTTGATTGCAATGATTTTGTCCCTAATTGTTGCTGGTGGCGGCATTTATCTAAGCTATCTGACTTTCTTCAAAAAAGTTGTCGATTCATCCGCTTGGAAAGCTCGCCTTGGTATTGTCTATCAAGGGATGTTGAACAAATGGTGGTTCGATGAATTGTACTCAGCGACTGTTATTAAGGCAACGCTGCTGTTCGGACAGCTGATGGCGTGGTTCGATGGTCTCATCATCGATGGCGCTGTCAATGGCGTCGGTTGGCTGGCAAGAAACTTCAGCGTCGGCCATGGCATTTTCGACAATCGGGTAATCGATGGCGGTGTAAACGGACTTGCCAATACCGTAGGTTGGTTTGGCAGACGGGTTCGCCTCGTGCAAACCGGTGATATTCAACGTTATCTCTTATCGACCGGAGTGGTTGTCGGCGTAATTATACTCGTCGTAATCGCCGGAACTCTGCTGTAGAAGGAGGAGACATCTAAATGGGTCCCCTGACCGCACTCACTTTTTTCCCGCTACTGGGAATGATCGTAATCTTGCTGCTGCCAAAAGGTCGCGACAACATCATCCGTTGGGCCGCCGCCGCTTTCACCTTCGTCCCGTTGGTGATTTCGACCGTGATGATCTTCGATTACAATACTGCCCTCATTGGTGTGAACGATCCCAATTCTTTTCAATTCGTTGAGAAGCACGCTTGGATCGGTGCCTACAACATCAACTACTATGTTGGTGTTGACGGTATCTCGTTCCCATTGGTCTGGCTCACTGCCCTGCTGAGTTTCCTCTGCATCTTTGCCTCGTGGGGCATCACGAAGTCAGTGAAAGGTTACATGGCAATGTTCCTCTTACTCGAAACGGGTATGATGGGAACATTTGTTGCGCTTGACTTCTTCCTCTTCTACGTCTTCTGGGAGATCATGCTGCTGCCGATGTATTTCCTCATCGGAATCTGGGGTGGCCCGCGGAGGGTGTACGCTGCCATTAAGTTCTTCCTCTATACGTTAGCGGGTTCGGTGCTCATGTTATTGGCGATGATTCTGCTCTATCAGAATACCGTCGATCCTGTCACTGGTCGTCATACGTTTGACATGATTACAATGATGAATCAAGCGAACCAAAGCGATTGGCTGCGTGCAACCGGAACGTTCCTCGGCTATGGTATTCGTTCGGTACTCTGGATGGCATTATTTATCGGCTTTGCGATTAAAGTACCAGTCTTCCCGTTCCATACTTGGTTACCCGACGCTCACGTCGAAGCGCCGACTGCCATCTCCGTTATTCTTGCCGGTATCTTGTTGAAGATGGGTACGTACGGGATGCTGCGGATTAACTTCGCAATCCTGCCCGATGCAACGTTGTACTTTACTGAATTCCTTGCCATCCTTGGCGTTGTCAACATCGTCTATGGCGCGTTCTGTGCGATGGCACAAAAGGATTTGAAGAAACTGGTCGCCTACAGTTCGATTTCTCACATGGGATACGTCCTATTGGGAATGAGTGCAATGACGCCTGCTGCCATTAACGGAGCGGTGTTCCAGATGTTCAATCACGGTACCATCGCTGCTATGTTATTCCTCTTGGTGGGGGTCGTGTATGATCGCGCGCACCACCGTGAAATCAATGGCTTTGGCGGTATTGGCGCAGTAGTGCCCCGGTACATGGGTATGTTTGCACTGGCATTTTTTGCATCGCTCGGTTTACCAGGCATGAGCGGATTCATTTCCGAAGTACTCGTGTTCTTGGGAAGTTACCAGACTTGGCCGCTTTATACGATTATCGCTGTGTTCGGAATCGTGATTACCGCCGCCTATCTGCTCTGGACGATTCAACGTGTATTTTTCGGTCCCTTGAACGAGAAGTATAAGGACTTGCCGGATATCAACGGACGGGAATTGTTTACCCTGATTCCGTTAGCAGTAATAACAATCATTCTCGGTGTGTATCCGCATCCGGTTTTGAACATCATTTCCGGATCGCTGAATCACCTGATAACACTTGTACAGCCGGCGGTTTCCGTCGCACTCAACGGATTCTAATATGTCGATCAATTTGAACGATTTTATCGGAGCCTCCGGAGAAATCGTTTTTGCCGTCGGCTTTGTGCTGTTGCTGCTGTGGGATGTGATAGCGCCGCGCGGTAACCGGACTACGCTGGCATGGATGGCTTCGTTGCTGTTTGTCGTTGCAGCAGGTGTATCCATCGTAATCGCTCCGGAAGGAATCTACTTCTCAGGCACTTTCAAAGTCGATCTCTTCTCGCAATTCCTGAAGTTGTTCGCTGCCGGTGCTGGAATCTTGTCGATCTGGATTGCTTTACCGAGATTTGCAAAAAGTGGGGAGTACTATCTCCTCCTTTCTGCTATCGTATTTGGCATGTTTATCATAGCCGGTGCCAACGACTTCGTTTTGCTCATCGTCGGATTGGAAACAGTATCGATTCCCTCCTACATCCTAACCGGATATTATCGGTTGGATAAACTATCCGGTGAAGCTGCGCTGAAGTATGTGCTCTTCGGAGCGGTCTCGATTGGCGCGATGCTATTTGGCTTCTCCTATCTCTATGGCATAACCGGCGAGACCAATTACGATATGATCCGGGAAGTTCTCATGGGAGGCGCTGCCGGATATGAGTTGGTACTCTTTGTCGCAATGCTGCTGATGATGACGGGATTCGGTTATAAAATCGCTGCTGTCCCGTTCCATTTCTGGTGTCCAGATGTCTATCAAGGTTCGCCGACACCTATGACGGCGTTCTTCTCGGTGGCACCAAAAGCTGCCGGTCTTTATGCTTTGACCCGATTTCTCGCAACAATAGTCCCACCGAATTTTGTCGCAATGTTTGGTTGGGATCAGCTTTTCTGGTGGATTGCTGTTGCTACCATGACACTGGGAAATCTTGCCGCCTTACCACAAACAAATTTGAAACGACTGTTGGCGTATAGTTCGATCGCTCAAGCTGGGTATCTGCTCACAGTGTTCGTAGTGAACTCGGCAGAAGGCTATATTGCCATGATGTTTTATTTAGTTGCCTATTTGTTTATGAACCTTGGCGCTTTTGCCATCGTCGAGTGGATAGAACGATCCAATGGCAGTGTCGATTTGGCGGTATATCGCGGATTAGGCAAGCGCGATCCGAAGACGGCAGTTTTGCTATCGATCTTCTTATTTAGTTTAGCGGGTATTCCCCCACTGGCAGGTTTTATCGGCAAGTTCTTGGTATTTAGCGCTTTGCTTGATAAGAATCAAACAGTGCTGGCATTGATTGCCGTAATCAACACAGTCGTGAGTGTTGTGTATTACGTGAAGATCGTCCGAGAGATGTTCTTAGTCGATTCTGAACATGAAACTGTTACTATGCTTCCAACATCAACGTCCGCATTGCTTTTGGTGTGTGCCGTTCCAACGTTGGTTCTTGGCATCTTCTTTAGTCCATTGGTTAGTTGGGTTTCGTTGGCAATCAATTCATTTTACGCGAATTTTTAACCCGAGACTAACGATACTTCCGTATCTTTGTTC
>JAOTSC010000133.1 GCA_030247525.1 bacterium
ATCGGATTATTAATCCGATACAAACTAAGTATCGGCTGATTCGTAAGAACAGATATCGTTCATTCAACGTTACCGACTCTTCGGGTCGTTACCAAAGCTCACAGAAACCCATTCAACGGCGCTTTTAAATCGAGCTTGAATGCGAAACAGATTACCCACAATAGCTAATCGTGTTAACACAAACGCACATATATTCATTTCAAAGCATCATCATGGATCTGGATGTTTCTTCACATGGGCAGATTTGTAAAGATGGCTTTGAGTGGTTTTACTAACCGATAAGATTCGCTACCTTTGTGAAGGTACAACAATCCGATTGGGAGAATGAAATGATACTGTCTCACAAAATATTAGACGTAACGGGTGTTATTGCATTTGTAGCCCTACTACTTAGTTTGTCTGGATCAACGCTGGCTCAACCGTTAACCGGCAACAAGACAATCGGGGGAACTGCACCGGATTATGCTACCTTCACCACTGCTGTATCAGATTTAGCTTCGCGCGGAGTCGGGATGGGTGGTGTAACGTTTCTCGTCCGCCCGGGAACGTACAATGAGGTGGTAACACTTTCCAGTATCAATGGCTCCTTCGACACTCCGATTGCTTTCCAACGGGAATCGGGAACGGTGACAATTGCTGCAACCGGCACTAATCTTGCCGATGCGGTCGTACGCATTATTAGTTGCCAATACATAACATTCATTGGCATTGACGTGCAGAATGCCGGTACGACTACCGACAATTATGTCGAGTATGGTTACCACATAACGAACAGCTCAACCGATAATGGTGTGGTTGGTTCATCGCACATCACTATTCAAAATGCGGCTATCTCAACTTACCGGCTGGCAACGGCGGCGACAGTAGGAGTATATCAAAATCCTGCAGTGACGCCAACTTCAATTGAGGGCTCGAATCGCGATAATCGCTATTTGAATCTCCAAATAACGAATAGCTTCAACGGGGTTTACTGTGTCGGGAATGCCACCTACCACGACGCCAATATCGAAATTGGCAGTACGGAAATGGGGCTCGATTTTAGTAACCGGTTCCAAGTGGGCGGCTTCGCCGATGAGGATATGGGTGGCGCTAACTCAACCAATTGTTATGGCATTTATGCGACCAACGTCGAAGGTCTTCGCATCCACGACTGCGATATCCGCAATATCACTGCTACGAACAGCGGTTCATCGGTTAACGGAATTTACGCCTCGAATTTGTACACCACCGAAAATTATATCAACAACAACCGGATTAATAATATTCGCAACAATTCCACTACAACGACTACCGCAACTGTCTACGGTATTTTTGTTTCACCGCCATCCGGTGCGAATGAAGTGCGGGTGTATAACAACTTCGTGTCTAATTTAAACCAATCGCGCACTACCGAACAGACAAATATGCGAATCAACGGTATTCTTTGTACAGCCGGAACATCAGGTGGTGCGATGTGTTACATCGCGTACAATTCGGTGATGTTGAATCCAATTACTATCGGCGGCTCGAATACCTGTTTATATATCTTGTCGGGACCCGCAACCGTTAACAACAACGTCCTCGTCAATCGCACGGCAAATCAGACGACCGCCCGTCATTTTGGAATATATGCACCTGGTTCAACAGCAATCACTTGCGATTACAACGATATCTTTGTACAAAATTCAGGGAATGGCTATACCGGATATCGAGGAGCAAACTATTTAACATTGGCAGAGTGGCAGATCGGTTCGGGTGGTCTTGATATGAGTTCGATCTCTGCTGATCCCATGTTTGCCAGCGAAGCAGCAGGTGATTTGCATATCGCAGACAATGTTGCCTCACCGCTTGAAAACATCGCGACGCCGCTTGGCTGGGCGGCAATCGACATCGATGGCGATGTCCGCTCGTTGGTCGCTCCGGATTTAGGAGCGGATGAAGAAAGCGTATTGCTGCCGCCCGATGCGCCGGTTGTGAGTAATGTCGGTTACGAGAATGGAAGTATCACAATCTCATGGGAAGCTGTAACCAGCGCCATTGGTTATAATGTGTATCGTTCTATTAATCCCTATTTCGTGCCAAGCGAGAGTACGCTGTTAACATCGTTGGGTAGTGTAACAACCTACTCCGAAACGGTTGTCGAACTCGAGCAATATTATCGCATCACCGCGGTGAATGGCACCCCAGTAACGTCACGAGCGCCGTGACCGATAGAGATAAATTGAACCTGCGATGCTAAGAATTCCTAATAACGAGAGCGTACCAGTAACGAGGCGGGTACGCTTCATTCCCGCTTGAAAACCTTGCATATAGCAATACGTGCGGGCGAAGTACCACGGGTTGCCGGGCCAATTCCAGTCGCCAACAGCTTGATACCATTTCAGCTTGCCTCGCGGCGGATGCGCGCCGTGCCACCAAAGCGTATCCGTTGTATCGGCGGTTGCAACAAACCCTAATCCCCGCGTGCCAGTCTTCCCCTCTAAATTCCAGAATGATAGAAATTGTTCACGAACAAGCGCGCGCTCCATCGTCTTCTGTAACGTGTTGCGAATCCAATCCGGTAAGATCGTCACCGTAATCGAAAACGCAACTGGTTCCGGTTTGCTTCTTGTCGAATCGTGCTTGATGCGTTCACCATTCTTGTCGAATGCAATCGATATGCCGTAATGCGGTTTTCCATTTTCGATGAATTGGTGAAAGGTTGCCCGGCGGGTAATCCAATCGAGTTTACTTTTCTGCTCATAACTCTGGAACCAACTCCGGAGCGAATCGCGGGGGTGCATCGACAATCCGCGACTAAGTTGCGCGGTATTCGGTAGCGATAACACAACGCCGGCTACCCCATCGACTCTCGAAAGCGAATCCAAAACTGCTTTATCGTTATTGGTGCGGGCGTACACTCTACCATAGACCTCTAACACCGAGACAATCCGTTCGTAGGGACGATTCGCAATATCGCCCATCGCGAGAATCGCTTGGATGTTCGCTTCCCGGTACGGCGTCATCATATTAACTACCATCGAAACACCGGTGTTGATGCTAAGCAGAATGTACACGACTCCGCACAGCAGCGTTACCAGCAACGAAGAAATCAAGAGCCATTTGCGTGGTAGTTTTGGTTTAGCTATCGGATTCGTTTCCGTTGCGGGAGTATGATCAATTGAGGATTCATCGGACATGACACGCCTCTTGTTATGAAGAATAGTGATGTAAGGTAAGCTACTACTCATTTTATAGAAATTCAAGAAAACAAAAAAGAGGTGACCTAAGGCCACCTCTCTTGATATTCAAATTGCCTTGCTACTGACTGTTTTCGGCGGCGAGTTTCTCCAGTTTCACGATATCAATTCCATCGAGCAATTTATACAACGGTTTCAATTCATCAGTATTGGAAGACTCCAGCGTAATCACAAACCGATTCGCGGAAAACAAAGTAAGTTCACACGATTTTGCATCGTGGTTTACCCGCTCGATGCCACGCCAACTCTTTATCTTAACCGTTTTTTCGTATCCGGTTTCGGTTTCCTGCTCAAAGTCAACCAATGCAACACTGGCTAAAGCAGCATACTGCATTGTGCTCATATCGATGATTTTTGCCGTTAACGTAATCTCCGGAATTGTATCCTGTTCCGGTTTCACGAAGTTTACGGTTGCTTCTGATACCGCGTAACCCATCGCGTTGGCAGTCGTACCCGTCGGTTTTGAGCGGGTGAAACCGTCGGGCGCTGCGGTTGGCAGATACTCCTGCAATTTCTTAAACGAAATCACCTTCGCTTCGGTTTCCGTTTGTGCGAAGGTTACGAAACTCATCGCAGCCATTAATACAAAAACTACTAATGTTTGCATTGTCTTCCCCTCTCTTGATAAACTTACTTCTTCACTGAAATTGCCATCGGTTTCTTGCATTTTTCAAGTTGCGGAACAATCTCTTCGGCAACGCCATCGATAACGATGCGCAATTCGTTCCAACGGACGTGTTCCCGCGCTACTCGCAACAGATCAGCTTTCGTAACTTGATCGATTTTCGCTCGATAGTTGGTTACACTTTCCAACGGCAAGCCGTGCGAGAAGTTGATGGTGATTTCGGAAGCCGCCGCCGTAGTCGTCTCAAAAAATAATGGATAGCTGCCGCAGAGATACGATTTCGTATCGAACAACTCTTTGTCGGTCGCGCCACGCTGTTGAAACTCCTCGATGATTTCGATGATACAGGAAATCATCTTATGAGTCGTTTCAGTGGCAGTGGCTGTACTTATCATAAACGGCGACTCGCCAAATTCTCGACCAAAACTCCCGCCGATACCGTATGTTAATCCGTGCTTCGCCCGGATAATTTTAAAGAAACGGCTCGACATTCCATTAAACAAAATCTGTTCGAGTACCTGTAAAGCATAATAGTCGGGGTGTTTGCGTGAGATACCGCGATGTCCTACACCAATGGTCGCCTGCTTCGCATTCGCCCGATGCAATACTTGCGCACGGATACCGTCACTGACAGTTTGCGGCTCAGTTAGCGCTGATAGATCGTGTGGTGAATTACCGTTGATAAATAACTCATTCAACACCGAGCGCCACTCGTTCACGCTACAATCGCCGGTAACGACGAGGTAACATTTTGATACATCGGTAATATGCTGCCAATGCGCTTGTAACATCTCATTGGTTGCCAGCGCTATCGATTCGCGGGTGCCTTCTTCCGGATGTCCGAGTGGGTGATCGCCATAGATGAATTTCCGGAAAGCATCGGATGTATGCCAATCGGGTGAATCGTACTTAGTAGCAAATTGGGCAAGCAATAACTGCCGCTCACGCTCACACTCTTCCGGAAGGAAAAGCGGGTTTTGAATGACTGCAGCAAGATACTCCATCAACTCAAACCGATGTTTCGATAAACCGCGCACTCCAACGATATTGCGATAGTATCCAGCACTGGTATAGAGCGAAGCGCCTTTTTGCTCGATGCGTTGTGAGAACTCACTTTTGCCAATTGGATTGCCCTGAAGGACAACACCATCGCGCACAATGTCGGCAGCTAATGATAGGCAGCCACTCGCATTGGCGGGATCCAGCAATGTGCCTTGAGGATTGATAAACATGGCATCCCAGACCGGCACTTCCCGCCGTGGCATTACCAACACATGCATTCCGCAATTCAAAGTGAACTGATCGAAATCGGGGAGATGCAACGGGGAAGTATCATACCATTTCTTCGGGAGAAACTTGGGAACAACATCCAGTGTACGGGTTGAGCGTGTTGTTTTGTTTCGGGTAGCCATTACTGATTTGCCCCCTTCTCCGCACTATGGTTGGGAAACACCTGAACGATCACCGATTGATCGTGGTCGAGATACGATTTGGCACAGCGTTGAATGTCAGCAAGCGTTACCCGTTCAAGTTGTTCAAATTTCTTGAACGCATTCCGGTAATCGCCAGTATCGTTTTCGTACAAACCAAGCAGTGTACCTAACCCCGAAGTAGTCGTGAGCTGCCGTAGACTGCTTGCCGCATAATAGTTACGGGCTTTTTCCAGCTCAGGCTCCGATACCCCTTCGCGCTGGATCCGCTCGATTTCTTCCCAGATCGCTGCTTCGGCTTGCGGCAGTTCAATTCCCGGTTGCAACCCGGCTTCGACGAACATCAGCCCCTGACCGACGAGCGACAAACAACTTGCATAAGCGTTACGGGCGGTGCGATCCCGATACACCAATCGTTGATACAGCCGACTCGATTCACCCTTACCCAAGATATCCGACAATATCAGTACAGCAGGAAGATCGGAATGAGTCAATGGCGGAATCTTGAACGTAATCGAAACACTTGGCAGCTCCGAAGGGAATTTGTGTGTAATTCTTCGCTCACCACGTTGCGTAATCTCTTGCATATACGGCTGTGGCGGCGTTGGTTGGGCGGGAATCTTTCCCCAGTACTTGCGCAACAACTTCAGAGCTTGCGCCGAGGTGAAATCACCGGATATCACTGCGACCACATTATTCGGTGCATAACGCAGCCGGTAGTATTCCTGTACATCATCGAGCGAGTAATTCTTTATATCGTGCATCCAACCGATAACCGGCCACGAATAAGGCGACGAGCGAAAACTATTGATAAGGATCTGTTCGGTGGTTGAGCCGCCTAAAGAATTGTCGTACCGGCGCAACCGCTCCTCCGCCACCACTTTCTTCTCATCCGATAAAACTTTTGGATCGATGCGAAGATTGGCAAATCGTTCCGCTTCCAGATGTATTGCCAATTCGAGTTTATCGCTCGTCATGGTTTCAAAGTATACGGTGTGATCGTAAAACGTATAAGCGTTCAGCAAACCACCATTTCGTTTAACAATGTTGGCGTGTTCTTCGGGTCCATACTTGAGCGATCCGCGAAACATCATGTGTTCAAATAGATGGCTGATGCCAGTAATTCCGGGACGTTCGTTCCGGCTGCCGGTTTTTACCCAGAACTGCGTCGTAACGATAGGGGTGGTATGATCGGGAATTAGCAATACCGTAAGTCCATTTCGTAATCGATAGCGTTCGACCCGATTTTGGAGCGCTTTTAGCGTGTCGCCAGCTTCCCAATGCAGTTTTCTTGGTTTTGTTCCAGTCTTGGCTGATGACAGCGTCGGTCGTTGAGGTTGTGTCACAAATCCTTCCCTTGGGAAATGTATTAACGTGAATAACGAATTCTCGTAATATTTTGTGTAAAATACCGCACAAGACTAACATCAGCAAACGTTTTTCCTGTCGCGGCAAAATCGTTATCTTTTTAAGTCGTTTTCCGAAAGTCATTTATGTAAAGGGAACCTATGAACGTTTCGATATCCCGGCAATTAGCCCGTTTCGCTCTTCAGTTACGATACGAAGACCTTCCTTCAGAAGTTGTTAACGAAGTGAAACGTTATATCTACGACTCCGTTGGTTGTTCGTACGGTGGCTATCACACCAAAGATGTAAAAATTTTGCTTGACTTGTACCGGACGATGGGGGGAACCGGTGAAGCGACCATTCTTGGTTACGGCGATACGATGCCGGCAGTGAATGCGACGCTGATCAATTCGCTCATGATTCGCGCCCTCGACTTCAACGATATTTATTGGCGAGAAGACCCCTCCCACCCCTCCGATATTATTCCGGCCGCTTTGTCGGTCGGTGAATTGGTGAATGCTTCGATGAAGGACGTCATCGTCGCCATCGTTCTTGCCTACGAGTTTGAACAGCGGCTATGCGAATTTGCAGTACCGGGTGTCCGCGAGCGGAAGTGGCACCATGCGACACTTACCCAGTTCGTGTCGCCAATTGTCGCCGGGAAATTGTTGGGTCTGACCGAAGACCAGATGGTGCATGCCATCGGCATCTCTGGCAGTCACAGTCACACCATCGGTTGCCCCACCGCCGGCAAATTGACAATGATGAAAAACACCGTCGATCCGATGGCTACGCAAGCGGGTGTGTTTGCCGCACTGATGGCGCAGCGAGGTTATACCGGTACCGAAGCGGTCTTCGAAGGTAAAGAAGGATTCATGGATGTCTTCGGTCCCGATTGGAATGTCGAAGCGTTGGTAGGCAATTTTGGCGAAAAGTACAAGATTCTCGAATGCGGCATGAAAGCATTCCCCACCGAAGCGCTTACTCATACCCATATCACAGCTACGCTAAAAGTTGTCAAAGAGAACGACATCAAGCCGGAAGATATCGACGAGGTTATCGTAACGACGATTGCCCGCGCTTGCGATATTCTCTTCGACTCGCACAAGTACGAACCGGAATCCCGCGAAACCGCCGATCACTCGCTGCCGTATTGCATCGCCCGCGCGATTCTCGACCGAAAAATCACTACTCAATCGTTCAGCGAGGAGAAAATACACGATCCGAAATTAAAAGATGTGATTCACAAAATCCGCGGCGATGCGAGCATCGAGTTTGAACAGATGTTCCCGGCAAAACAACCATCGCGAGTTACAATCAAAACGAAGGACGGTAAGTCACACTCGGTCTACCTCGAGTATCCGAAAGGCGATCCCCGCGAACCGATGACGACGGATGACATTGAGATTAAATTCAATTCGCTCTCGGCGAGTTTGCTTTCGAGCGAACGTCAAGCGGAAATCAAACAAATGATTTTTGAAGCCGAGCGGTATTCGATCCGGGAAGTGATGAAGAAACTGGTTGTGTAGTCGATTCATCGCAAGTTCTGATACAAAGAAAAGGGGCGTAGTAATCATACGCCCCTTGTTCTTTTTAACGATTATGTGTTCATTTACTCGGCGGTTTCCGCTCCATAGCCCAAGTGGTTGCACACTTTCGGATCGCGGCGTTCTAGTTCACCCGCCAAAGCATCCAGGACATCGGGATCGACATCCATTTGGATGAAGCGATATTTTTGTTCGCTGGCGTCGACAAATTCCAGCAAGCGAACTTCGCGTACAGCGTCGCTTGCCGCATTCCGTTCCCACAACATCAGCGCAATTCGCATACCGGGCGCTAAACTGCGGAACATTCGCTGAACCGCATCGGCAGGCGCTCCGGGCGGTTCTTCTCCAACGGGAGTCAAGCCGCGGCGGATTAGTTTCTCGCCTAATCGCAACGTCGCATACTTCGCATGGGTTTCGGGATCCTCAATGTCGTAGTCGCCATCGGCGAATTCTTCCTGCCGGGCAGCGTCGAGCCGCAACGCAAATTCCACTTTGTATTGCCGGAGCGCAACTTCGTGTTCGTCGGGACGTAATGCCGGGAATAATACGACGTCGCGAATCGTCGGTTGATTGAGCAGCCACATGCACAACCGGTCGATTCCCATTCCAAGACCAGCGGTCGGCGGCATTCCGCATTCGAGGGCGAAGAGGTAGTCTTCGTCCATCGGTTGCGCTTCGAGATCGCCACGGGCGCGGTTGGTGCGTTGTCCTTCAAAGCGGCCGCGTTGATCGTCGGGATCGTTCAATTCGCTGAAACTATTCGCCAGCTCTTTTCCTCCGACGATTACTTCAAACCGTTCGACCAATTCCGGATCGTCGCGATGGCGGCGGGCGAGCGGTGACAGCGACAACGGATAGTCCATCACAATCGTTGGTTGAATTAAATTCGGTTCGACCAATTCACCGAAAATTTCGTCGAGCAGTTTTCCTACCCCGGCTTGCGGCGGTACCGGGATCGAACGCTCGCGCATGACGGCAATCAGCTGCGTCTCATCGGCACGCTTCAAATCCTTGCCGGTTGCTTCCTGCAACAAATCGAAAAACTTCTTTCGCGCCCACGGGCCGGCTAACTCGATTTCGCTGTCGTTGAAGGGAATTTTTGTTGAGCCGTTTACTTCCTGTGCGATGTAGGAAACCATTTCCTCCAGTAGATTCGCCGCATCGTTGTAATCGGCGAACGCCCAATAGAATTCGAGCATCGTGAATTCAGGCGAGTGGAAACGGTCGACCCCTTCGTTTCGAAAGTCTTTGGACACTTCGTATACGCGCGGCATCCCGCCAACGATAAGCCGCTTCAAGTACAACTCATCGGCGATGCGCAAGTACAGTTTCTGT
>JAOTSC010000134.1 GCA_030247525.1 bacterium
CCATCCCATCGCCCAGTTGGCGAGCGGCTGCAATGTCGGCGGTGATTCCCGGGTCCGGGCAGTACTCTGACGGCAACTATTTGCGGGCAGGTGCATTTTTCGTTACTGCCGTGGTTGCATTCGCCAGCTATCAATCGAATGAGAATAAAGTGGTTGACCGAATTCACGAGGCACAAATCGCTGAAACTCAATATCGTCGCTCGCTATCACAAGAATCGGCGAAAAAATGGAGCACAACGGCCGATACTCGTTGGCGTTCAGCTGAGGAAGCGGCTCGCATGCGCGACCAATGGGCGACAATTGTTGCAGTCGTATGGACTTCTTCTGCGTTGGAACGGTTAATTTTCCCGACGAAAGTATTGCAACCGGTTCCTGTTGGCTCCGGCGCTGGAGTCAAATTATCATGGACATTACCCGGAGGAAACGGGTGATGCAACGAATCTTTTGGTTGTTTCTTGTAACGATCTTCGCAGTCTCATGTACTAAACTTCCCGGGAAACCGAAACGCGAGAATCCGTTTGAACAGGGCAATCAAAATCCCTTTACCTTAACGGTTGCGCTCGAACGGGGCGGCGCTGCTCTTCGTTGGAATCGCTTAAATCTTGACATCCGCCGATATGTCATTTATCGCGGCGCGCACCCATCGGTCGATAGTCTACGCCGCATCGCATGGGTGGATCCTGATTCGCTCACTTATCGCGATATGAGTATCAGTGAAGGGTATTCATATTACTATACCTTAGTCGCCGAAAACGAAACCGGTAGTACATTGCTCTCTGCCGATGCCATCATTCGCCTCCGCAATGGTGAAGTCATGGCGATTGATGGCGACAGTACCTTCACAACATTACGGACAGTTGGTGTAACATTACTTTGCTCGCGAGCGCAAAGCGTTTGGCTCGGATCGACACCCAACGATCCGACTGGTAATTGGCGACCGATGCAACACGCTGTTCCCTTCCGGTTGAGCGACGGTCGCGGAATGAAACATGTCTATGCAAGATTTGCTTACATTGACGGCGATACAACTGGTTTCTTGGTCGATTCCGTAGAAACCTTACCGGTCATCGGTTCCGTAATTCCCACCGATACGTTGTTCTATCGAAATACTACTTCAGTTTCTTTCACAGTGTCGGCTACCGGAGCATCGCTGATGCGATTTTCCGAAGATTCACTCTTTACGGGTGTCCCCTTTGTTCCGTATGCGCAAACTTACGAACACTTCTTATCAGAAGCAGATGGTGTGAAACGAGTGTTCATCCAGTTTGACAATGGATTTGAGGAACCTGTTCGATCATTGTCGTCATTTACCTTTGTGTTGGATCGAACGATAGATATTGAAACTGTTACCGAGTCTTCACAAGGCGATACTTTATCGCTGAATCAGACGGTTGCTCTATTAGTATCGACCAATGAGCCATACGGAACGGCGTGGATCAAGATGGTTGACTCGTTGGGAAATCGACGCGATAGTATCGCATTATTCGATGAATTGGCAAACGGTGTTTACACTCTTACTTATCGGGTGAATTTCGGTCGCAACATTTTCTCTGGGAAGGTATACGGCTACTTTCGTGACCGTGCTGGTAATCTTGCCGTCGATTCTGCAAATACTCGAATTATCATCGACCTTGCACAAGATGAGATGATTTACCTTTCTGGTGGCACTTTCCGGATGGGAGATATCAACGGACGTCCCGATGAAACACCCGTTCATACGGTTACGTTAGATCCATACTTAATCGACCGCTTTGAAGTAACCAATAAAACCTTTGCGATCTTTTTATCATCCAGTCCAGACTATGCACAGTTTTGGCAGCCGGGGATGAAGATTATTCAATCGGGTCTTGTTTACACCGCATTTCCCGAGTATCTGTACCATCCGGTGCGTTATGTCTCTTATCCGGCTGCGATGGCGTATGCCGATTGGGTCGGAAAACGCATCCCTACCGAAGCGGAGTGGGAGTTTGCCGCACGCGGTTCTGAAGCTCGAGCATACCCATGGGGTAGTAACAACTGGATCTCGCAACAGGCAAATGCTCGTCCATCCGGTTTGACGCCACGACCAGGATCCCCAATCCGTCCCGATTCGACGACAACCCCTATCGGTTTTTACAACGGAAATGTTAACCAAGGGTATCAGACCGCAATTGGTTACACAGCTGAAGGAATCCATGATTTGAGTGGTAATGTGAGTGAGTGGGTATCCGATTGGTACGATGAAAACTACTATTCCTATTCTCCAACACACAATCCAACCGGTCCAGATTCGATTCGCTTCCGGATGACCCGCGGAGGAAGCTACAACAATACATCGTTTGATGTCCGTGGCGCTGCTCGTTTACCAGTGCTACCCGGTAGTATTTATCCCACCATCGGTTTCCGGTGTGCTTCGTCGAGGTTAGCCCGCTAATGGCATGGGAACTTCGAGAAATTCGGTTATCGGGATTTAAATCGTTTAGTCGTCGTACTCGTGTAGCGATGAGTTCCGGGATGACGGCGATTGTCGGTTCCAATGGTTGCGGAAAAACGAATATCGCCGACGCCGTTCGTTATGCTCTCGGTGAAATGCGTCCCCACCAACTTCGGGTAGAAAATCTCGAAGATATCATCTTTGCGGGGACTGCGGAAGCTCCTCCCCTTGCCGTTGCCGAAGTACATGTTGTATTCGATGAAACAGTCTCCGGTGACAGCCTAACTTTAACTCGCCGCTTGGTTCGTGGCGGCGATGCTGAGTATCGGATTGATGGACAACAAGCTCGCCTGAAAGACGTAATCAGAAAACTTGAACAAATCGGTATCGCATCCCATCGCGGAGTTGTTGTCGAGCTGCGTCAAATGGATGAGTTATTAGTCGATGGCAGTAAGCTACCACGTTTGATGGTGGAGGAAGGGTGTGGAATCGCTCCCTTTCTCGAGAAACGCAATCAAGCTCAAAGTAAACTCGACGCTTCACTTCGGTTACTGGAGCAATTGGAACCACGAATCCAACAAATCGAATTGGAACTGGAGCGGTTAGCCCAACAAGCCCAGCGTGCGAAACGTTGGAAGAATGCACGTACCGCTCTTGATGCTGCCCGTAACAATGAGCGATGGGGTATTGTCCGTCGGCTCCGTGCCGAAATCACGGCTGTTTCCGAATCCCTTGCGAAACTGCGCGAGAACAATGTAGCCGAGTTGGAACTCACTCAAATCGAAACCGATTCCATCGAAGCTGAGCGTGAAGCGATTGCCGTTCAAACCGAATGGGATGCCTTAACCGAACAACTATTCTCGATTGCTTCCGAGCGTGAGCAGGTGTCTGCCCGCTTACAGGAAACTGAACTGATCCGGGTGAAACAAGAGACTTTACTTGGTTCGATGATGAGCGAGATTACTCGGATTGAATCCGAGTTAGCTGAGTTGGCTATCGAACCGCAATCGGACATTCCCGAACGATTTCAAGCTGCGAATGCCGAATGGGATGAGTTACAAAGCAGTGTGACTGCCGCAGAAGCAGCTCTAACAGATTTACAAACTCGCCGCGACGAATATGCCCGCACCCTCGCCATTTTTGAGATGAAACACTCATCAAGTGAAACGCGATTACGGGAAGGACGTGAAGCAGCCGAGCGGATGCGTCGGCAAATGCAGGAATTGCAACCCCTCCCGGTACCCGACGCTGCAATTGGCAGAGAGTGGGAACGGGTAATCGCTGAAGCAAATCTCGAAGAAAACAAGTACCGCAACCTCCTATCACAACAGCAGGAAGTTGTTCGTCACCACGACACACAATTGCAAACCATGCGGCAGGACTTGGCGAATTTACGCGCCGACGCTAACCGGCTCGTACGCGAGTTGCAATGGGTAGATCGGATGTTAACTGATCGTCCCGACCTCACCAAAACGCTGCGCGATTTTCTCGCCACCCATTCGCAGGAACTAAGACTCTTACGCGACGAAGGGGCCGAGTATTCGCCGTTGCTTCACCGGATCGCCGGCGTCGACCGGATTGCAGTACCGGTAGCGATTTTACCGCAAATGGTACGCGACGCATTACAAAAAAACATCGATGCCGAGTGGACGATCGATTCGGTGGTTGAGGTTGTAGAATTAGAGCGATTGTTGCAGGAGTCGCCACCTGTCGGTATCGAGTGGTTATCGACCGAAGGGGTGAGTCGCAATGCTTCTGGAGTACTGCGCACCTCCGCTCGCGAAGCGAAAGCGAATCTGCCGGTGGGTCTCCCACGTCAACGCAAACTGCTGGATTCGCAACTCACTGGGATAAAAGAGTCAGAGCAACGAGTTGCCGAAGAACTTTCCGCCGCCGAGTATCAAGCGAAAATCGCCATCGGTAACTTACAACTCACCCGCGATCAAATCTCGAAGCTCAATATCTCACGAGCCGAACTCGAACGAAATCTGCTCCAATTCAAAGCGTCGGTATCAGAGACTGAGAGTCGGAATGCTTTGCGGCAATCCGAGTATGATCGTCTCCAAACAGCGTTGGATGCATTACTTAGAGACTTAGAAAGTGCTGAAACCGAACACGCGCAACTTCTGCCGCCGAATTTACCAGATGTCACTCCAGCATTGCAGGAAGCTACCGAGCGGATGCAGCAGTTAACCCAAGAGCGTGAGCGGGTACGGGAAATCGTCCGAAGTCTTAAACTGGAATCGGAAACCTTTCAAGCGAAACTGGAGCAACGCAGAGCCCGAATCGTTTTTTTGACCAATCGAACCGATGAACTTTCGCAGCGTTCCGATGAACTTACGACTTCATTAAAATCGATTGATGAGAATCTGCTCGCGTTACGAAAAGATATAGCGGGGAAAGTGTCATACGAAAAATCACTGCAGGCGCAACGTGGTTCTTTTGCCGAACGCCGCACAATGGCTCAGAATCGTTTAAGTGAACTACGCATTCGTGAAAATGAAATGCGAACCCAAGTTGAAGGATGGCGCACTGATCTTGCTTTACTCGCAGAGAAAAGCCAGCGGCTATCCGAACATCTGCTCGAACAGGAACACTTGGCAGCCGAAACTGGCCCTGAACCGAAGGAAACTGTCCGGGTCGGTGCCGAAGAAGTGCAACGATTAGAGCAACGATTGCGCTCCTTGGAACCGGTGAACCATTTAGCCGAGGAAGAATTCGACCGGCTGAAAGGGGAAGTCGACTACCTCCGTTCCGAACGTCAGCAAATCATCGCCGCCGCGGATGTTCATCGCAATTCAGTCGAAGAAGCAGTGCACTTTGCAATCGAGCGATTGACAGTTTCCCGGGTGAAGATTGAGCATACTTTCGCTGAAGTTATCGCGAGGCTTTTCCCCGGTGGGGAAGCAAGTTTGGAATGGGGAGAGGGGGATATCCTTACCGACGCGCCGCTTCAGTTGCGCGTTTCGCCCCGCGGGAAACGCATTCGATCCTTACGCATTCTCTCCGGTGGCGAACGGGCATTAGTCGCATTAGCATTCTTGGTAGCAGTTCTAAGTCATACCAGACCGCTCCCCTTTATTGTATTGGATGAAGTAGATGCTCCCCTCGACGAGGAGAATACGAATCGTTTCCTCCATTGGATACAGGAGTTGACAAGTACAACGCAAGTGATTCTACTTACACACAATCGACAGTCGATTGCCAGTGCTCATAGTTGGGTCGGTGTAACAATGCCGGAGCCCGGTATCTCTCAAGTAGTAAAGGTTATTCCCTCGCAGTAACTTCCGTACGACCGACACTCTTGTCTGTCGAAGTGATGCATGGGTTAAACGCTGGGTAGGGGCGGGTTCCCACGCCCGCCCGAAAACAAGTCCTTGTTCGCCTGACACTCTTGTCTGTCAAGTCTGATGTTTTTTACTGGTGAATTGACAGTTGTAAGTTGTTAGATATTCTCAAAAAGCATGAAGTAAGTATTGAATCTCTGATCGGGTCACTGGAGGAAATCGGTATGGCAAGCAAATCATATTCTGCAAACGTAAAAAATATACTCCTCTCGATTCTTTTGATTCTACTTGCGACGGTCTCCTTTGCCGCTACCAGGATGCGGGTCGACTCGGTGCGCTTCTACGATAGTGATGGCAATACCCGCTTTGAGTTTCCGATCTCGGTAGCCCGCTCGAAACTTCATTATCGTACTGATCAAAACGATGTTCGTTTTACCTCGTACCGTTTCCAGATGCAGATTATTAAAAACGATTCGGTCGTTGCATCCGAGATTTGGGATCGCATTCATCGACCCGGCAAAGAAGGATCGACCTCTTCGGGTTTCATTCCCGATTTAGGAATTGCATCATTACCTGCCGGGATATATCGGGCTGTTATTGAGCTCTCCGATTCGGCAGGACATTTCCGCGAACGAGCAAACATCGACTCACTCCGTGCCCAACCACTAACAAAGCAATTCACCCTCTCCAGTTTGTTAGTCTGTTCCGATATACGGGAAGACTCTGGTTCGAGCGATGAGTTTCACCGCAACGGTTTTCGCGTGATCCCCTATGCGGAGCGCACGTTCAGTCCTCAGCAGCCATTACTCTATCTCTACTGGGAGCAATACAACCAATTGCCTGACACTCTGTTGCACTATACAGTTCAGATAACAAACAGCGATGGTAATGTTGTAAAATCGCTTCCCGACCGTACCAAACAATTCTCGTCAGATCGTGGCGTTAATATGGAGTCAGTTCCTTTGCGGTCGCTTTCGGCAGGAACCTATACCGTTTCGGTAATAGCAACGCTCGTCCCTTCGGGTCGTTCTACAAAAGCACATACTCGGATTCACTATGTATTCGATCGCGGCACCGGTACCCAAGTAATGGTAGGCGACACTTTAACTCCTCAAGTACTGGTCCCTGTCCGAGACTTACACTACATCGTCGACGAAAAAGTACTTGAGACAGTCAAGCTGTTACCCGATATCGAACAGTTGCAGTGGCTGACCGACTTTTGGGCGGAACGCGACCCCACACCCGGTACCGCTGTGAATGAGAAAATGGAAGACTACCGTAAACAGCTTGCCTCCACCACGAAATTTTCTTCAGGGGAAAAGGAAGGGTGGCAAACCGACCGGGGTCGAATATTGTTAACTTTCGGACCACCTGATGACATCAACGACTCTTCATTTGAAAGTACCCTCTTCAGTGAAGAAGCATACCACGATTCTGGGACGAACCGTCCCTTTGTCATTTGGCGCTATAACACCTTAGCTGGTGGCGTCGTGTTTGTTTTTGGTGATCTTCGGCTTTGGGGTGATTACCAGCTGATGCACAGTACAATGCCCGGTGAGAAAACCGATCCTAATTGGCGTCTCAGACTCCGCGGCATTAAGTAAGAGTGTATTCGGTTAGCAGAAACCAGTAACTGATTCTTGGGTGAAGTAACCTCAAGGCAAATTCTGTTCGGAACCAATGCTCAAGTTTACTCACCTGCGACAATCAAGATAGAAAAGCTGTTAGTTATGTTAGCAATATATCATCGACAATGACAAACCGCTTCTCTTTCAAGCATTATCGAACAAAGAACCGTTTATCCTTTTGGATAGCGGTTTTTTATCTCGATTCTGAACTCGTAATGTGTTCAATATCACACGCACTTTTTCATCTAAAACGAAGAAAAAAATCACAAAACCACCCAATGTCCTTGTAGACGAACTCCTTTTCTATGTACATTACCCTCGAAAATTGGGACGTTCTCTGTTTTGTGAATTAGTTTGTCAAGTAATTGAGTTATCAAACGTTATGCCGCCGAAACTCGATACAAATCAGTGGCGGGTACTGAGAAAGGCGGTGGAGGAGTAGTGCGAACCACGAAAAAGCGAAAACCCGGAAAAACACCGGAACCGCTCGAAGCGCCTGTTGAGGGCATGGTTCCCATTCTCTTGAAACGTTCGACATTCCAGTTGTTCGTCGCAACCTTGTCACAGGTGATAACCGAGACAAACCCTGCCAATGCTATCGTATCAGTCTGGAGTGATCCGATAGCCTCCCTAAAACATCCGAATATCGAGTTGTGGTCGATTAACGTCGATAATGGGTGGACTAGGCTCTCTTATAACGGAAACAACGCAAAGTCTGAATATCTACCGGGTATCCCACGCCATTTGTTTCCCGGTCAATTTGCATTTGCTGCTCGATCGCCGGTGTTTTCCTTCGCATTTCTTGTAACGAATGTCCGCAATACCCGAGATTTATCGGAACCAGAGTACGAGGCATGGTTTACTACCGATTCGGAATCGGTTTTGTCGCTATTTGCGAAACTCAAGTGTGAGGTTCCGACAGTGGTGCTGGGTGAACTGGAAACTGAGGAAGCCAACAACCGGTTGATTCTACATCTCTTGCAACAATTCAATGAGAGTCATGCCCATAAAGACTATCGTATTCAGTGGGCGGAACGGCTAAATAAGTTCGCCGCATCCATTGCTTGGGAACTCGACTTATCGAAGCTCCTTCCTTTGGCTACTGATGGTTTTAAGAGTGCAATAAATTTCGATTTGTTTGAGTTACAGCTCTTCGACCGGGATAAACAGCGATTCGTCGAAAAATTCACATGGCGCCGGAACGATACCCGTTACGGTGGTAAGTTGATGACAATGGAACTACACCCCGCGGTGTTGCGTTCCATTTATCGCCACCGCCATCCGGTTTTTGTTCCTGATGTGATGCGGGAAGAATTGGTTTTGAATCCAAAGCTGTTGTACATCACCGAACTGCGCACCGCAGTGTTGTTGCCTTTAGTCCACGAACGGCGAGTCCATGGGATTCTCAAGCTTTTCTTCCGCGATCCCGAACGGGTTTCGATGCCTGATGTCGAATGGCTCGGTGAAATGGCGGAGCTGTTAACTCGTAGCTTGGCGAATGCGAAGATTTATCAAGTTGCCACTCAACTTGCGACCATCGACAGTCTCACAGGTGTTCACAACCGCCGTTCGTTTAACGAACAGCTCCACCGGGAATTTAAACGCGTGAGGCGATTTGGTGGCGATTTAACGTTAATGATGGTAGATGTCGATCACTTCAAATTATACAACGACCGCGAAGGGCATTTGCAGGGCGATTTGGTTCTCCGTGGCATCGCTGATTTGTTAAAGCGTTCGGTTCGCGAAACTGACTTTGTTACTCGATATGGTGGGGAGGAGTTTGCTATTATTTTGCCCGGTGCTAACATCGAAGGGGCAGGAATACTTGCGGACAAGCTCAGATCTAATGTTGAAGAGTTTGATTTCGTTAATGCAAATAAACAGCCGGAA
>JAOTSC010000135.1 GCA_030247525.1 bacterium
AGTTAGAATAGAGTTATTTAAAAATATAATAAATTCAAGATTTCTCTATAAATCTTTTGAGATAGATAAAGATAAGGGCTTTATCATTAGATCAAATCATGAGGCTTCTTGTGTCCCACCTAGCAAACTCTCATCAGGAGAACAACATGAGCTTGTGCTTGCATACCAACTACTTTTTAAAACAAAAGCCAATTCATTAATATTTATAGATGAGCCAGAGTTATCTCTACACGTAAGTTGGCAAAGGCAGTTTCTTTCCGATATCAGTAAAATATCAAAATTGGCTAATCTAGACTTTTTGATTGCAACTCACTCACCAACAATCATTAGCGATAGGCGTGATTTAATGGTCAAACTTGCTGATGATGAGGAAGATAAATAATGGAATATACTGGTGATATGTTAGCGAATGAGATAATTCTCACAAGAGACATTTGGAAGGGAAGTGTATTGATCACAGAAGGGACAAAGGATATAAAGATTTTTAGAAAGTTTTTACATTCGTCCGATATACCAGTATTTCCAGCTTGGGGAAAACAAAATCTTTTTGATGCCGTAGATATATTGAATAGTGCAAAAGAAAGAAAAATTCTTGCAATTATCGATGCAGATTTTAATAATTGCACAGGTAAAAAGATTAATACAAATACTAATATTTTACAAACAGATTGTCATGATGTTGAGATGATGATAATAAAATCGAGTTCATTCGATCACTTCATGAAAGAATTTGTTTCTGAGGATAAGGCCGAAAGGATGTGTATAAGAAATGGAAAAAATGACGTAAGAGAATTATTGTTTGATTTGGCAAAAGTAGTTGGTGTGTTGCGTTTAATGTCTGTGATAGAAGATTTGCGATTGAAATTTGAAGATCTTGAATTTGACAGGATTATAGATAAAAAGAATTTATTATTTAATGTTGAAACTTTTGTGAGAAGCGTACTATCTCAATCAAAGAACCCTTACTTAAAAGTAGAGATAATTATAAAAAAATTATTGAAGGAGTTAAAAAATCAAAAGTATGATCCATATCAAATATGTTGTGGTCATGACTTTATTGCAATATTGTCAATCAGCCTTCGGTCAGCAATAGGTAGCAAACAACATGCTGCTGTTGAAACCGAACAACTAGAAAGTGTACTACGTTTAGCATATGATTTTGAAGAATTTAAAAAAACAAAATTATATTCTTGTGCAAAAAAATGGGAAATCGAAAATACATGTGATCTTTTCAAAACTTAAATCATCTTTTTATCTTTTATCTTACTCAACTATAGTATTCTATATTAGTCTGGTAGCCGCAGGCTTTAGCCTGCGTAATAAATCGGAAAACGCGGGCTGAAGCCCGCGCCTACCAACGCTTCTTGTCAGGCAAGAGTGCCCAACCTCCAATCGGGTTCGATAAATCGAACCCCTACTTCACCCTAATCAAGAAATAATTCTTCTTGCCGGTGCGGAGAATCATCGTCGCAGTTGCAATCAAATCCTCACTCGTCACTTTCTTCGCTACATCGCTCACCCGGTGATTATTCAAATAACAACCGCCAGACGTAATCGCGCGCCGGGCTTCCCCTTTCGATGGGTACGCCCCCGCCTCCACCGCGAGATCGATGATCGAGAGTCCCTCATCCAGCCGCGAACGCGCCAACGTGAATGCCGGCACATCGGCAAAAATCCCGGCGAGATCGTCGTCGTTTAATCCTGCGATGGGTTTTCCGAACAGCACATCGGTTGCGAGTTGCGCCTTCTGGAGCCCCTCCTCGCCATGCACGGTGCGGGTCACTTCCGTCGCGAGTCGAATCTGTCCATACCGCTTCTCCGGCGCGGCAAGATGTTCGGCAACGATCTCATCGATCTCTTCCACCGAGAGGAACGTAAACATCTTCATCATCCGGCCAACGTCGGCATCGGGTACTTGAATCCAGTACTGATAGAAGTGGTAGGGACTCGTCTGCTTGGGATCGAGCCATACCGAACCGCCGCCGGTCGATTTCCCGAGCTTCTCCCCTTCCGACGTCAATAACAACGGAAACGTGATGCCATACGCCTCCACACCGCGCATCCGGCGAATCAAATCGGTGCCGGCAGTGATATTGCCCCATTGATCGTCGGCGCCGCATTGCAATTGACATTTCTCATGATCGTAGAGATGGAGAAAATCATATGCCTGCAACAGCATGTAACTGAATTCGGTGTATGAGAGCCCTTGCTCGCGGTCGTCCAGCCGCATCTTCACCGATTTTTTTTGCAGCATGTAATTGATAGTGAAATTCTTACCGACGTCGCGTAGCCAATCGATGTAGGAAAATTTACTCGTCCAGTCGTAATTGTTGACGATGATCGCGGCATTCGGCCCCTCGAAAGAGAAGAATCGCTCGAACTGGGTGCGGATACTGGCAAGATTTTCTGCAACTTTGTCAAGGGTGAGTAATACCCGCTCGCTCGTCCGTCCCGAGGGATCGCCAATCATGCCGGTCGCGCCGCCGACCAGAATCACCGGACGGTTGCCGCAACGCTGCAAGTGCGCCATGGCGCAAATCGGAACCATGTTACCAATGTGCATACTGGTTGCCGTGGGATCGAAGCCGACATAGAACGAAACCGGCGGCTTCGTAAACAATTCCCGGATCGCCGTTTCATTCGTCACTTGCGAAACGAAACCGCGCGCCTGCAACTCCTCAAATCCTGTTCGCGTACTCATTTTCTCGACCTACTTTCGGTTATCGGATAGCAAAATAGGGTATTGTGGGTGGGAACACAACGTCGGGTAGGGGCGGACTCCCACGTTCGCCCGAAAATTTGCTTCAGGTATGTCGCGGCTACACAAAAAACAGGGGCGTATGGTTACGCCCCTGTTTTATGTTGATGTCGTCAGACAAGAATGTCCGACCTACGGAATACAAAACCTACTTCACTGGCACCAACGGTCGGGGAATGATCGGTGGCGGTGGCGCAAACTTTCGCGGCTCCTTCGCAATCTTATTGTTCAAGTAATCGATGGCATAGTCGAGCTGCTCATCTTTCCCATCAAGGAAACCAGTTGGGTCAAGGTCGAGTAGAACATCGGGATCAACGCCGTGTCCTTCCACCACCCATTTATCACCTTTCGGTGTCCAGTAGCCAAATTCCGGTTGGGTGGTCATACCACCATCGCGAGTACCCTTATTGCTGCGAATGCCAACGAGGCCGCCCCACGTCCGCATTCCAACCACCGGGCCGAGTTTCAGTTCTTGGAAACCATTGGCAAAGGTTTCGCAATCGCTGCCACCCTGCCGGTTGATCAAGCAAATCTGGTGACCGATAAATAATCCCCATGGATTCGTGTACGGTGCGCCATACCGCGGCTTACCGAACTCGAGCAGACCACGGCCGAGGTGCGAGAGAATCATCGGCGCGACAAAGCCGCCGTGATTCCACCGGTCGTCCATGATGAGACCCTGCTTATACGATTGCGGATAATATTCCCGTGAGAACGATTGGAGACCGCGACCGCCCATATCGTAGAGATGGATGTAACCAATCTTACCGCCACTCTTTTTGCTGACGTATTCCCGGCATTCATTCACCCAGGTTTGATAACGGCAGAGCGATTCGCCGCCAAGCAATTTTACGACGATGCGGCGCGCGCCATCGAGTGAAGCTTTTTCGTTCACCGATAATTCGACCAATTGACCAGCACGATTCGCGAACCGTTTGAGATAGTCTTCCCCTTTCACGAGCGGTTTACCATCGACGGCAACCAGCCAAGTGCCCGGTTTGACGTTGTAATCGGCGCGGGCAAGCGGTGAAGACCAATCTTCGGTCGGATAATTCCCGGCATAGATTTTTTGAATCTGCCAAAATCCGGAACCGGCGTCATATTTCATGTCAGCGCCGAGCATACCGGTACCGACGAAGCGACCACGCTTCACGTCGCCGCCCCAAACATAGGTGTGTCCGGTCGAAAGCTCACCAATCATTTCACCGATCATATCGTTGATGTCGTCGCGGGTCGTCGCCCGGTCGAGCAACACGGAATACTGTTTCCACACGCCATTCCAATCCACACCGTGCATGTCCTTGTCGTAGAAGAAGTCGCGCTGCATCCGCCACGCTTCGCGGAAGATTTGCCGCCACTCTTTCCGCGGGTCGATTTTTAGCGACCAACCCGATAAGTCGATGCGCATATCCTTCGCGTCATCATCCTTCGGGGCGCTCATCGCACCGGCTTCCACCCGATAGAAACCGCCGTCGGTATGATAGACGAGTACTTTCTTGTCACCGGAAACTGTGTAACTCATAACCCCATCAGACAGGGTCGACAGTTTTTCCCCACCGATGTCATAGGTGAGAAGTTTCCCGCCATTCCAACCATCTTCCTCATCGTCACCGGGATTTCCGGCAGGCATCATGCCGTTGTTTTCGACGGCGATCCAGTGCAATTTCCCTTCGACCGCGGCCAAACCGTAAAAGTTGCCCGGTTTCACTGGAATCTGGACGATACGAGTTCCCAGACCATCGAAATCGATTTTAATCGGTTCGACTTTCTTTTCATCGTCCTTCTTATCGTCTTTCCCTTTCCCTTTTTTATCGCCCTTCTCGTCGTCTTTATTCCACTTCTCTTTTTCCTTCTCCATCTCTTTCTTCTCTTCATCCGTCGTCATATCGCTGCGCGGTGCGAAGAGAAGTTTTCCATCTTTTTGCAGGGCTACAGCAAACGGCAAGGTCGCTTCATCAATGATAAAACGGGCATCGAATTTATCGAGGAACGGATTGATATGGTGATCCATCAAGAAGAAGAGATACTTCCCTTGCGGATCCCAATCAGGCGAGTATGCATTGTACATCGGATCTGTTACATCGTGAACCGATTTTGTGGTCGCGTCGTAAATCCGGATTTGATTGTATCCGGTTTCGAGGGGATAACCATAAGCGACGTATCGGCTGTCAGGCGACCACTTATAATCGCGGATTTCATAATTCGCGCTGTCGCACTTCGTACGGTTGCCGCTTTCCGCATCGACAATCCACAGCCGTAATTTTTCATCGGTATAAACCAGTTTCTTGCCGTCGGGCGACCACAACGCCGGGAAGAACCAGCCGGGCGCGACACTGCCAAGTTGCTTCGATGGCGCGCTGTTATCGGAAGAGTATAACACTAATTGTTCTTCGCCATCGACTTCAGTCCAAGATGAAATCCACTTACCGTCCGGCGAAAAGTCGGGGAACTTTACCCGCACCGAGCTATTGTCGGTGATGCGGCGAATCAGACCTTTTTTCTTGGTGCGTGCGGTAAAGAAATCGCCGCGAGTTTCCAATGCGATTCGCTCGCCATCCCACGAAAGCGTATACCCATTGAGGTATTCATTGGCATCGACAAACCGTTCGCGGACTTGAATCCGGTCGCTCGGTAGTTGGATCGATACTTGTTCGTTTTTACCGGTTGCGACATCGTACACCCAGACATCCATTCCATGTTGATACACGATTTTACCATCGCCCATGAACGGCCAACGGACATCGTAATCGACAAATTCGGTTAATCGTTTGAGATTCTTTCCATCGGGATCCATCGATGCCAAATTGGGACGTCCCCAACGGTCGGTAACGAAATAGATTTTCCCATCGGTATGCCACATCGGGAAGGCGTCTTTTCCGGGATAATCTTTGGTGACCCATTCAAATTTGACGGGATCGATTGTACCAATCCAAAGGTCTTCGGCTTCGCCACCCTTGTAACGTTTCCAGTTATGGAATTCTAAGCCAATCTTCTGATAGGCGACCCGTTTTCCGTTGGGTTCCCAGCTAATCCAAGCTGCTGGTTCTAGCGGAATCATCTCGGCGATGCCGCCTTCGACTGGTAACGTAAAGAGCCGGTAATCGCCATGCGGCGTGTCGCGACGGCTGCGGAACAGAATTTTTCCATCGCGCGTCCAACCGATTGCCTGATCCGGCATTGGGTGCCAAGTCATTCGTTTCGGTTCACCGCCAGTGATGGGAATTAAATAAACATCGTCGTTGCCTTCGTACTGTGCAGTAAAGGCAATCCACTTTCCGTCAGGTGAGATTTTCGGAAATCGTTCTTCTCCTTCAAAAGCAGTGAGCCGCATTGCGACACCGCCAGAAGCCGGAACCATCCAGAGATCGCCTTCGGAAGCGAAAACGATTTTACCATTACCGATCGACGGATAACGATAGAAGCCGTCGGGTAAGGTTTGCGCAAGTGTAACGGCAAACAGCGCTGCCGTTATGAGAAGCGCGAATAGTAGGGAGATACGTCGCATGGGTGTTACTTTCTCCTGATTGAATGTTAGATGATACTTGCTTAGACGTTAAAATAGGCGGAACGGTTGCAGTAGGAAAGGGATTGCGTAAATTCACCGAAAGTAGAGGTTTTATGTCAAACCATACACAACTACCTGTATTCCCCATTGGAAAGGTTTTATCTCCAGTTCATAGGACAATCGACAGTGGATGGGTTGATATTACATTTTAAGTAACAATCATGCCTGAAATCGCTGTGGGCTCGCGGAGTATAGTCTTGTCTTTGAACGTATTAGGTGTTTCGGTGCCCGGTTCTTGACATTAAACAGTAGTATCCATCTTCTACTGGGTCGAAAACCCTCGGGAACCGGATTGGCTTAAACATATGCTTAGCAATTACTTCTCGGTTTGAACCGGGTATCGATTCGATAGTACCTTGTAGCTATGTAAGTTAGGAGTAACCATGTCACAACATTTCCCCCTCATCATTTTAAATGGCAGACCGGCCGCCGGTAAAAGTGAAGTAATCGATTTTCTGAAAAAGTCAACCGACACCGAACGTCTTATTCGGTTCGGCGTTGCGCCGTTTGTCGAGTTCGATGATTTCCTCTATTTGTGGGAAGATTTTCAAGACGATGATGTCCGTGAGAAAATGGGTTTGAAACGATTGGTAACCGATTCCAACTATTACTTTCTCGAACACGAGTACTGGAATTTCTTAATTCGGAAAATGTCATTCCAACTCGAGTTATCGGTTGCGAAAGACGCGAATTTCTTGAAGCAGCACACCGCGATTTTTGAATTTGCCCGCGGCGGTAAGAATGCTTTCATGGAAGCGTATGAGCACCTGTCCGATCGCGCATTAGAGAATGCCGCGATTGTTTACATTTCCGTAAGCTTTGAAGAATCTTCACGGAAAAACAAACGCCGTGCCCGACCCGGGGAAGAGGGTTCGATTCTCCACCATTCACTACCCCAAGAGAAGATGGATTACTACTACAAAGAGAACGATTGGGAAGCAATCTCCGGTGGAAAATTGGATGGTTATATCGATATCCGCGGCCACAAAGTACCGTTCGCGGTACTCCCGAATATGCCGGAAGTGACCGACACCCCGGAACATTTGGCACCGGTATTGGAAGATACGTTTGCCCGGCTGCGAAAGCGCTGGGAACAACGGTAACTCTGTTAGTAACAACTCTTTTTCGATGAACCTGAATTTGGGGGGTCAGCAATGGCGCTGATTACTTGGAATGAGCGATTCTCGGTAAGTATTCCACAGATCGATCAACAACATAAAAAGTGGATCGATATCGTCAATCGGTTGCACGAGGCAATGGCAGCAGGAAAAGGTAATGAAGTCATTGGGGCAGTGTTGCTGGAGATGGTGAACTACTCCAAAATGCACTTGGATTTTGAAGAGAAGCTTTTAACCCAACACAGCTACCCTGATTTAGCTGCCCATAAACTGCAGCACGATGTTTTGCGTAAACGCATCCACGAAGTGTATCAGAAGTATCAGGCGGGCAATAAGTTCCTCACTCTGGATGTGATGAACATGTTGAAAGACTGGCTGTTGCAACACATCGAAGGGGTCGACAAAAAGTACTCTTCCCATTTGGTGGCGCGCGGCGTACAATAACGCGGCAAGTTGGTAGATCAGTTTTCACGGGTGACGAACTTGCTTCGGAGTTTGGGTTGCCTTGTTTTGTTTTCACGTACGTACTTTTGATTCCCAGGAGTTAGGGGCTATGGCGATTATTCAGTGGAGCGACCGATTTTCGGTTAAGATTCAGCAAATCGACAATCAGCACAAAAAATGGGTGGATATCATCAATCGACTCCATGATGCAATGGTTGGTGGAAAAGGTGCCGATGTTATCGGTTCGGTATTGCTTGAAGTAGTGAATTATGGAAAAATGCATCTCGATTACGAGGAGCAATTGATGGCGAAGTATGGGTATCCCGATCTTGCTGCCCACAAATTCGAGCATGATGTACTAAAGAAAAAAATTGCCGATTTGCATGCGAAGTTTCAAGCCGGGAACAAATTCCTAACCTTGGATGTGATGAATATGTTGAAAGACTGGTTGATGCAACACATCGAGGGCGTGGACAAAAAGTACACTGAGCATTTTCTTGCGAAAGGATTATCCTAAACCGATTCTAATTATGATGAGACCAGACGATTCTTCCGGTATTCCACGCCGGAAACCAACGATACTCGCCGAAACCTCTCCCGCATTACCGGGGGAGGGGACGGATATACCCTCGCAAGTCGTCTTGTTCGACGATGAAGTACACACCTTTGCCGAAGTGGTTTTCCAATTGATGCTGGCGACCGGATGCAGTCCGGAAACGGGACTACAAACTGCTTGGGAAGTCCACACCAAGGGCAAAGCCATCGCATTTGCCGGTGCGCTCATCGAGTGCCTGACGGTTGCCGAAATTCTCCGGAAAATCTCGCTGCGGGTCGAAGTCCAAGTCGGCTCGTAATCACTTCACACAACTTGTTTTATTTAAACAATTTGAATGCACTTACGAACTTCCTGCCCAACCGGAAGTTGTTTATGTTCCATAATCACAAACACCAGAATTTTGAGTATTTGTTAAAATACCCTTGACATTCAATGATATTCTTCCGTTCTTGTATATAACCACCAATGGCCGGAGGAGCCATGAATCGCTTACTCGTTTTTCTTATCCTCGGTATTCTTCTTTTTACTCTGCCAATCTCTGCCTTCGCCCAAGACAGCTCGGGTGTAACGTGTCTTTCACGGTTGGAAAATCCAA
>JAOTSC010000136.1 GCA_030247525.1 bacterium
AAGATACGGAATTTTCTTGCTACTCTTCGTGAGTAGCACCATCGCGCTCAGCAACGCCCGAGCAGCCGAGCAGTTAACGCCTCCCGATTGGGTACTTGACAAAGGGGTTTGTACGGTTTCCGGGTTCAAAGTAAAAGACTACCCCCAATGGCAGGTCTGTCAACTCGACCGGGGCGGCGAGTGGCGCGTTTTCGCCGGGATGAAAAATTTCCTGATTTACGTGAACGACCCCGATAAGTACATTGGTACGAAAGTACGGCACTCGGGAGATATTTTGGTCCGCGACTACACTACGAAGAAATGGATCGACGCGCTATTCGCCTACTTCGTCTTCGGCGACGATATCATTGGTCCAAACGGACGCGATGTCGCAGCCTTCGATTCAAAAGAGAAAGCCGAGAGATTTGCCAGAAGTAATAAGGGATTAGGTGTTGTTAGGATGCTTGGATTGCGGCGATCAGTACTTTCCTATTTAGAAGGTGTGCAACCCGATTCGGCTGATTTGGACTCGATTATCGTGCCGAAGGTCATCGAATCGAAGCAAGCGCCTGTCCGCTGACACGAAGCGTTAAGGCAGCGTGTTAACTTGGGATAAAGGGTGATGAAACGTCACCCTTTTTATTGGGCAAGTGGCGCTATTGAGCCTTGGTTAGTTCAGTGATTCTACTCTAAGAGTGATCTCTCAAATCAAGCGAATTTCGATAAACATTGAATTAATAAGTAAATACACGAGTATTCTTTTACGCAAACATTGTGAATGCGTTCACTTGACAGTATAAACTTTACTATTCCTACCGAATTACAGTACATTAGGCTAAACGAAACCCGGACTCGGGAACCTAACTATTGAGGATGTGCGTATACCATCCAACGGAAAGAGAGGAATACTGTGAAAAAGCAAACCTTAGCCCAGACCTTACCAAATGTTGAAGCATATCCGCTACCGCGCCAGCAGCCTATTGCGTCTGCGAAGCAGTGGAGCGATATGAAAGAAGCGGAAGACAAAGAGCTAATCGCCCTCGCGTCAAAAGGCGACTCCTTGGCCTTCCATACTTTAGTCGAACGTTACCGGACACGGGTTGCTGCAATATCCTACCAGATTATCGGCAATTATGAAGACGCCCGCGATGTATCGCAGGAAGTCTTTGTCAAGTTGTTCCGAAGTTTAAGCACTTTCGATGCTGACAAAAAGTTTTTCACATGGCTATATCGCATGACAGTCAATGCAAGCATCGACTTTCTGCGCTCGCGCCGGAAGCGTAATTTGGAAAATAGTATCGAAGAACAACCGGAATACTATCAGGAAACGATTGCTCATCCCGATGGTGACGGTTTTTCCCGCTTCGAGTCGAAAGAGTTGGCAGGAATCTTTCACGAGATTGCCGACCGGTTGAACCCGAATCAAAGAACCGCTTTTGCACTTTGCGATTTGGAAGGCTTTACTCCTGCCGAGGCGGCAGCGATTATGGGTTGCCCGAAAGTAACGCTGCGGTGGTATCTCCATGAAGCCCGAAAGCGCGTTCGTAATGAAATGTTGAAGCTTTATCCAGAATACGCCCGAAAATAAAATCATATCAAAGTAATTTGTGTAACAACCTCCCAATCGGGAGGTTGTTTTTTTATCTTTAGGCAACGTATCACAAAATGCAATCGAAAGGAATGATAGCAGCAATTTGCACATGAACACCAAACACGAAACTGACGAACCGCTCAAACCGGCTACTACCGGACAATCTAACGAAGTGAGACTTTGCGATTGTGAGCATAACGAGGCTATTGCCAAGAAGAATCTTGCACGAAAAACATCCCCCGGTTTCGAACCCGATTCGGACTTTTGGGATGGCTTTCACAGCAAAGTGATTTGCAATTGCAATCGTACTGAGAATTTCTCAGAACGCCTTTCACGGTGGCGCACAGTTTATCTTCCCTGTACATTCATACAATACAGCAATGGCGGTTTAGTCCGCATGGTGTTGCTTGGCGTTATTGCAATCATCTCAATTCTTTTGTTGCTGAAAACCCCCGCATACACTCATACTCCGCAGACTCCCGAGTCGATACGTATTGAGCGTGATTCTACCGGATTACCGGTTTATCATTCGGTAGAAGTCAAGTGAAACGAACCTCGCTGCTTTTGATTACTTCTGTTGTCGTCATCCAGTTATCACTAACCGGATGTTCACAACGTGATGGCGTACTGCAGCAATTGGATCGCGAGTTTCAACGTCTATCCGGAGCACTATCCCCTGCAATTGTTCTGTTGCTCCCAGTGGGTGACGATGGAGAGACAACCGGAATTTCCGGTTCGGCATTGGCAATCGGCATAAATGGCGAGTTGTTGACAACCGCTTCCGCGATCAAGGACGGCAAACCGTTGGTTGCCCAATTCTCTGATGGTAGACGATCCCCTGTAACACTCATTGGTTCCGACTGGGAAACGAATCTTGCATTACTTCGTCTCGACTCAGCAAGAGCGGATCTATCGATTCCATTAATTGGTGCGCACGATGTTGCAACCGGTCAGTTAGGAATTTTAGTCGGCTCTGCTCCGATGATCTCGGGGGCAGTCGTGATGTACGGTATGCTTAGCAAGACGACACTTGGCGGTGACGATCCATACGATGCGCCGCTTTATGCGCTTAGCGCTCCCAGCATGTTGGCAAGACCGGGTGCGCCAGTATTCGACGTATCGGGACGTTTGCTCGGGATCGTTGATGGCAAAATGCATGCAATATCAAGCGGCAGTTGGACGGTTGTACCGTTAAGAACAATCAAAGCAGTGTTGCCGCTTTTAGAGCGAGGCGGTGGCGTACCACGAGGCGTGCTGGGAGTAGTTCCCAACCCTTCGGGAGAGACTGCCGAGGGTGGGGTCATCGTCAAAGAGGTTGTACCTGAATCTCCTGCTGAAAAAGCGGGTATCAAAAGCGAAGACATTATTATTGAGTGCGATCAGATGCGAACACTACGTATCTCATCTTTGCGGGTAACCGTTGCCGGGAAACCGGGACAAACCGTGGGAGTAAGTTATCTCCGCGGTGGAAAACGTGTCGACGTGAACATCCCACTTGGGAGCCATGTCGGAACACCCAACGACCCACAGCGTGATCCATTCCGGAAATTGTAATTGCGAGTATTCCAATAGGAAATCCTCGTTAGCGAGTTTTAGAATCGAGTATCAGATGAGTTCATCGAACTCCGAACCCGGCTTTCGGCCACAAGAAATTCAGCAGCTCCTAAAGAATTCGGTAGATGCATTCGCCGAACCGCAATTGGCTGGCACAAAAGAAGAACCCCCCGTAAACAAAAAACCGGTCGATCCAACAAATTTTACAATAACCCCATTGGAGCTCGAGCATCACCTAAACCAGTTTGTCATTGGCCAAGCGGATGCAGTATCTATCCTTGCCACGAAAATTGCAACTCACTACAACCGGATGCGCCTTGAAAGCCAGCGTCCTGAACTGCCCCACATTCTGGGCAATATAAAACCGAATGTTGTCTTGATTGGACCAACTGGCGTCGGTAAAACGTACATCATCCGGTTGATTGCCGATTTCATCCACGTTCCGTTCGTAAAAGCAGATGCCACAAAATTCAGTGAGACCGGATATGTCGGCGGCGATGTTGAAGATTTAGTCCGTGAATTGGTTCACGTCGCCGGCGGCGATATCGCGGCGGCCGAGCGCGGTATAATTTACATCGACGAAATCGATAAAATTGCCGCTGCATCGAATACGATGGGGATTGACGTATCCCGTACCGGTGTCCAGCGTAATCTGCTCAAAATCATGGAAGAGACGGAAGTCGACATGAAAGTCCCCCATGACATCGCTTCGCAGATGGAAGCCGCGATGCAGATGCAGCGAACAGGGAAAGCGGAACAGAAAAAAGTCAACACCCGGAATGTTCTCTTTATTGTGAGTGGTGCGTTTCAACAACTCGAAGAAATCGTTCGAAAACGGATGAAAGGCAGTACTGTCGGTTTTGGAAAGAATTTGCATCGGGTCGGAAGCGACGATAACTGGACGGAAAACATCGTTGCGCAAGATTTGGTATCATTTGGTTTTGAAACGGAATTTGTCGGACGCCTCCCGGTGATGGCGAAGCTTATCAAACTTGGCGTCGACGAGTTATATCAAATCCTCCGCTCCCCAACCAGCGCAGTTGTTTTGGGAAAGAAGCGGGATTTTCTGGCATACGGGATCAACTTAGAATTTACCGATGATGCATTCCATTTGCTTGCCGAATTAGCGTTCGCCGAGCGAACAGGCGCTCGCGGCATATTAGCCGTACTCGAACGTCTATTGCTTCCATTTGAAAAGTATCTGCCGGGAAAAGTAACAGAGCTACTCTTCGATGAAGAAGCAATAACCAACCCCAATAATGCGCTCGAACGAATTTTGACTCACTCCTCCGTATTGGCATACCAACGAAAGATGCTGTTCGATCATTCGTTAACCTTGCGGTTTGGCGCTGAGGCCGAGCATTGGTTGTTGGAGAAAAGTCGAACGAGCGGGATAGCGGTAGAGAACATCCTGACCGAACTCTTGAAGAATTATCCCTACGGTCTTACATTATTGGGTAAATCCGAAATCGACATCACCGTTGAGATTCTACAAAACTCCCAACGTTTTCTGGATGAAACGATACGTACGACGTTTGCCAAGCGGGAAGAGCAGATAGAGGGGAACGAATGACAAGCGATGTTATCAAAGTAACCGGAATGAGTTGCGATCATTGCAAAGCCGCCGTCGAACAGGCGTTACGGAAAGTACCAGGAACGTACAAAATCGATGTAAACCGCCCTGCTGGCACCGCCGCAGTGGAATGGGACGAATCAAAAGCGCCCCGTACGTCTTTAATTGAGGCAATCGTCGACGCAGGATTTGAAGCTGAGTAATTCGTAATACTTTCGTTTTGAAACGCTGATGGATTTTGTACCGAGTGGCCATCACTCAGTGTATCCAGCCAGCAGATTATCCCCGCGTAACGTCCGACATCATCGGTTCGTTACGCATTTACCGCACCGACTCCACTCGAGGAATCAATGAAGAAATCCGCATTTTCAAAGTATATGGATCGCGAACCACTCATCGTTTTTGAGTGGCACGACGACGAAACCGACGCAGTCGGTTGGACAGTCATTAACTCATTGCGCAACGGTGCTGCTGGCGGCGGTACCCGGATGCGCAAGGAAGTGAACCGGGAAGAAGTTCGTGGCTTGGCAAAAGTCATGGAACTAAAATTCACGGTCTCTGGCCCAAAAATCGGAGGCGCGAAGAGCGGTATCCGGTTCGATCCCACCTCGCCGGATAAAGCCGGTGTTGTTAAACGTTGGTACAAGGCGGTACTGCCGCTACTGCGCTCCCGTTATGGTACAGGTGGCGATATGAATCTCGGTTTGAATGATACCGTGCTACCTATCCTATGGCAGTACGGTTTGGGTCATCCACAAGAAGGCATCGTCCGTGGACATTACCGACGTAATGAATTGGTAACGACTGAATTGTTACATCGCCTTCGCACCGGAATTATCATGCCGGTACACGGATTCAGCGAGTTACTGAAGATCAAAGGGTATGCCCCGACAATCGGTGGCATTATGACTGGTTACGGTGTCGCACATTCGGCCATCTGGTTTTATGAGAATACTCACGGTTCAATTCAGGGGAAGAAAATCGCAATCGAAGGATTCGGCGAAGTCGGCGCGTTAGCCGCTTATTTCCTCCAAAAAGCGGGAGCGAAAATAGTAGCCCTACACGACCAAAACCGCTGGATAGCGAACGACAAAGGTTTGCCGGTATTGGATCTGATGGCAGAGCGTCCCGAAGGAAGACACCTTCCAATCGAGGGAACCAAAGAACGGAAGAAAGGGGAAGTGATTCCACCTTACTTCAAGAAAACCGATTTCGATGTTTACATTCCCGCTGCCATTGGCGAATCGATCTCCCATGAGCATTTAGAGCAATTGCCTGCGAAGGTAATCGTTAGTGGCGCAAATGATCCTTTTGTCGGCGATCCTGTTGGCAATACGAAGATTCGCGATGAAGCCGATAAAAAGGTTACGGTCATTCCCGATTTTGTCGCGAACTGCGGTACGGCTCGCCTCTTTGGAATTCTGATGGATCCCAATCGTCCTGCTATGCCGGAGGAGAAGGAGTTCCTCTCTGATCTCGAAGCCACCATCGACCGTCCGTTAGCCATGTTACTGGATAGCAATCCGAAGTTAACAGGTTGGGCAACAGCGGCCTACGAACATGCGGCTCAGGAATTGGAAGATGCTCGCAAAACTGGCGATTATGATTATCCGGTATAAATGTGATTGCAGCCGGTTACAAAATTCATTGTGACCGGCTGAGTTATTGCTCCAGTCTCACAAGTGAGTTACTTTCCGGTGTGCAAAACGAGTTTATGAATGCGGAATGGAGTTTTACTCACTGATAATCAAGAGGTCGTTCGCTGGATTGGTACTGCGCTTGCGGGAACAAACGGTTCGGTTCGTGTTCGGAGTAGTGTCGAAGCTTTTGTCGGTGAAGTAACCTCACGACTAATCGATTGGGTGATTGTCGACTTAACCCATGATTTCAGCGCCCGTAAATTGGTGTTCCACCGGGTGCCCTCCGCTGTGGAAAAACATGTGATTCTGGATGAGAGCTCTGATGTCGATCGACTCCAACTCTCACCATTAGGATTGTCTTCCATTCTACACAACCAAGTTTCGGTCTCTGACATCCGTAGTCGTTTAGGATTGACTGTCTCAGAGCGAGAATCTAACGGTCCCTTTTCCAAATTTGCATTAATCGGCTCCGACCGTCCGAAGGATTTAGAAGGTTTGAGTGCTGAATTTGAGCGTATGGGATATCAAGCTGTGTTCGCGGGAAACATTCGCGAGTTGCAACAAACATATAAAAGAGTGTCTCCAACAATCGTCCTTTTAGCGTTCACTCATTTCTCATCTTACGATTTTGAGTTTTGTCGCCGAGTCAAAAAAACAAAAGCGAGCGAGCGCATCACAACAATACTCATCACCGATGAAGCGACTCGCGAACTAGTCGTGGAAGCAACCAAAGCGGGCATTGATGAGATTTTGCGGCTACCATTGGAATTGCAATCATTTAACGAACGAATTACCCTTGCAATGAATCGAACTTCAACAAACGGTTAGGAATCTCCAACATGCAGTTAATGAGATTAGATGAGATTCCCGAAAACACCCGGCTCGGTCAATCGATCTTTGACGAGCGAGGTTTGCTGTTGCTTGGCGAAGGGTATCCGCTCAAAAAGTATGAGATGGCAAAAATTCGCTCACTGGGTTATGAGTACCTCTATGTCGACACCCCGCAGAGTGAAAAAGTTACGATTGTTCCTGCTCTTACTCCTCGGGTAGATGCGGTCCTTCATAAAGTTGTTACAGAACAATTTCACCGAATATTCGACCGTGTTCAACGAACCAAGTATCCTCCGGAACATTTACGATCAGTCATCGAAAAGCATGTCGACTTTCAAAACAGTGTCGACATCAACGAAGCTGTTATCGCCTCACGACTGATGATTGAAGACCTCGAGTTAAATGGGATGGAACCGCTTGACACTTTCTTGCTAAAAGGGAAAGCCACTTACTTGGCAGATCATTCGATCAATACGGCTCTGATTGCAGTTTTACTTGGTTACCGGTTTGGTCTTCGACGTAATGATTTGATTGAGTTGGTTTTGGCATCACTGTTTCATTGTTGTGGTCAACTTTTTCTCCCGGAACTTATAGGTCGTGATGAGTTGCTGTTTGATGAACGAGAAGCATCGTTGTTCAGGCTGTATCCGGAATTATCGGAACGGGTTCTTGCTTCCAGTACAGACCGATTCTTCCGTTCGCGTCTCGGAATCCTCCATCATCGTGAACGACAAGATGGGAAAGGATTCCCCAAAGGTTTGACAGGAACGAATCAACGACCCAATTTCTCACAACACACCCCATCCAATACAGTGTATCCGATGGCTGAGATTGTTAGCGTAGCAGCATCGTTCGATGAATATGTCGGCAGAGGTTTCGGGGTGGCGATGTCGCCGGAAGAAGCGGCACTCAACGTTATCGCCCGAATCAACAGCGATCTGAACACACAAATTGTTGAAACATGGTTAAACATCTGTTCACTCTTCCCACCAGGTGTTACAATCAAGATTCTGCGTTGTCCTGACCGCAAGTTAGTTGGTGGGTTCGCCATTGTTCAGAAAACCAATTGGAGTGATCCCCACAAGCCGCGGGTTGTTTTGATGGCGGATGCTTCGGGAAACCCATTAAACCAAACTGAGATTGATTTAGCAGAGTTTGACTATTGCCGAATTCGGATGATTTTGTAGTTTTTCTTGCTTTACTCTCATTTCTACCGGACCTGACGTCCGGTTTTTTTGCTCCATAACTTGGAAGTTTCGAATTTTGGAACTGCCCAAATACGATTATATTCCCGTCAAGAACACATTCAATGGACAGATCAATGAGTTATGAACGACGAGGAGGAATTCTCCTCCACCCCACCTCTTTACCCGGTAAGTTCGGAATTGGCGATTTTGGCCCGGAAGCCTACCGATTTGTCGATTGGTTGGAATCGGCAAATTGCCGACTCTGGCAAGTGTTGCCGCTGAATCCTCCGGGCTTTGGGAACTCACCTTATGCCTGTTTGAGTGCATTCGCAGGAAATCCATTGCTGATATCGCCGGAGATGTTATTCGCCGACGGTTTGATAACTGAAGCTGACTTGAATTATCCGTTTGCATCAACTGCGCGGGTGAATTTCGGGGAGGTGTATCCGTGGAAACGGGAGCTTTTGCATAAAGCATTTCACGCTGCCAAAGCCAATCGCAAATATTGGATAAGTGTACTACAATACCGCAAACAGGAAGAAACGTGGCTTGAGCCGTGGGCAGTATTTGTTGCATGTAAGCAAGCA
>JAOTSC010000137.1 GCA_030247525.1 bacterium
CAGTCGAACAAGAGAATTACGAATTAGCTGCAAAACTACGCGACTTGATCAACGAGTTAAATCAGACGGTACAACCCAAATGAGTCTTCCGCACGGCATTGTCGATTCCGAACAAGCTCCACACCGGTTTCAGAGTCGGTTTTACCCGGAGATTGTGCTGTCCGCACGGATGATCGTTTACCGCAATCTCCGGAATATCCCCTTTCCGAATCGCTTACCCGATCGGGAATATGCAATGATTTCGCATCAGGTATTGGATTCGCTTCACGCGGATCCACGGTGGCGCGAAAGTTGTTTTCAGCTTGAAGCGGAGCAGTTGGAGCAGAAAGATGCTGATTTATTGAGTGAGCGTCAGTTTGGCGACACCGACTTCTTTCACCGGAAGTGTGGATCGATGTTCCTGAAGCACGATCTAAGTACAGTGGTGTATAGCGGCGGAAGCGATCATGTGAAATGGACAGCGCAAGGCACTGGAGTTTGTTTCCGGCAGCTCGCCGATGCGTTTCATCGCGACAGTTTTGTGTTTGCGGAGTTGCCATTTGCATCTGACGATTCGATCGGATTTTTCACAAGCGATTTACATGACGCTGGCGGAGTGCGGTTTTATTCAATCTTGCACCTCCCTGCCGCGTTCTATAGCGATGGTTTCGCCAAGATAGCGACCGAACTTTCCTCGGCGGGTTTTCAACTAACAAGTTTGTATGGTCAGTTACATCCACCACCCGGCGCATTAGGATTGTTAACCCATAAGCAGTGTGCTGGAATAAGTGTTAACGAGCTTGCCGAGCGGATGGAACATGGCGCGTTTTTATTAGCGCGATGGGAACGTGCAGCTCGGCGAGCAATGCTCCGGGAAGCGAAGACTCGGATACAGGATATGATTGCTCGGGGTTTCGGTATTCTCAAACATGCCCGGTCAATCAGCCGGGAAGAATTCATTGCGCTTCACTCTGCTTTGCGGATTGGGGTGGATTTAGGTTGGATCCGGGGCGTCACATCCGGGCATGTCAATCGGTTAGTGGAGCGTGCGGGAATCGCGTATTTGCGATATACTCTGAGCGAGACAGCTCCGGAATTCGATCCCGACGCCGCCCGGGCCAAAGTGATTCGCGATACGATGGCAAATGCACGGTTGGTTTTCGATGAGTCGTTAGAAGGTTAGGGAGTAAGCAATGCAAAAGTATTCGTTTCGTGTACAACAAGTGATACAATTCGCTCGTGAAGAAGCGGTGCGAATGGGACACGATGCGAACGGTCCCGAACATTTGCTTCTCGGCATCATCCGACTCGCAGAAGGTGGTGCTGTTCAGATTCTTCAAAATATGAATGCCGATTTGGAAGAGTTGTGGGAAGGGATCGAGGAAACTGTCGAGCACAGCGAAACACCGACGATGAAAGCGGGCGATCTTCCATTTACAAAGAAAGCGGAACGGGTTCTCAAACTCGCATACTCGGAAGGTCAATCTTATAACGCCGATGTCGTTGGGACCGAGCACTTGCTGTTGGCATTGCTACGCGACGAAGAAGGCATTCCATTTCAGGTATTGTCGCGGTTCAATGTTAGCTATGAACGGGTCAAAGAAGAACTCGAAAACATGATTCGCGAGCGGAGCGGCGGCAATGTCCCTGGCGGCGAGCGGAAAGCAACTACGGCTACTAAAGAGAAAAGTAAAACCAAAACGCCAGTACTTGATCATTTTGGACGGGATCTCACTAAGCTTGCCCGCGATGGAAAACTCGATCCAATCATCGGACGCGAAGAAGAGATTCAACGGGTCGCGCAAATTCTTGCCCGACGTAAGAAGAATAATCCAGTTTTAATCGGCGAGCCGGGAGTTGGTAAAACCGCTATCGCTGAGGGGTTAGCGATTCGGATTCTGGAACAACGGGTAAGTCCGGTATTGTTCGGAAAGCGCGTCGTTCAGTTGGATTTAGGCGCATTGGTGGCGGGAACTAAGTATCGCGGTCAGTTTGAAGAACGTATCAAAGCGATTATGGGGGAACTTGAAAAGAATCGCGATGTAATTCTTTTCCTCGATGAATTGCATACGATTGTCGGCGCGGGTTCGGCAAGCGGTAGTCTCGACGCATCGAATATGTTCAAGCCAGCGTTAGCACGTGGCGAGCTACAGGCAATCGGTGCGACAACCTTCAATGAATACCGTCAAACCATCGAGAAGGATGGTGCACTCGAGCGGCGATTCCAAAAGCTTATCGTGAATCCACCGACGACTGACGATACAATTGAGATTATTCGCGGTTTGCAATCCAAATATGAAGAATATCATGGCGTTAAGTATCCGGAAGTAGCGGTACGAAATGCGGTGATTCTTGCCGACCGTTACATCACCGACCGGTTCCAACCGGATAAATCGCTTGACGTCATCGATGAAACGGGTAGCCGGCTACGACTCTCCCATGCGAAAGTACCGGAAGAAATCGTCGAGATGGAGAAGGAACTCGAGCGACTTCAGGGATTGAAAGACGAGCTGGTGAAGTTGCAGGAGTATGAAAAGGCGGCAGACGTTCGCGACCGCAAGCGGCAGATGGATGAGAAACTGGAGCAGGCGCGGATCAATTGGGAGAAAGCCGGTTCACGGACGCCTGTAATTGTAACGGAAGAAGACATTGCTGCGACCGTTTCGATGATGACCGGGATTCCAGTAAACAAAGTGCAAACGAGCGAAACGGATAAACTGCTGAATATCGAGAACGAACTCGAAGCGAAAGTCATTGGCCAGCATCCTGCAATTCGGGCGTTAGCGCGAGCGATTCGGCGTTCCCGAACCGGATTCAAACAACTCAATCGTCCCATCGGCAGTTTCATTTTCCTTGGACCGTCTGGTGTCGGGAAAACCGAGTTGGCTCGGGTATTGGCGCATTACTTATTTGAGGATAAGAATGCATTGGTACGCGTTGATATGTCGGAGTATATGGAGAAGTTCAACGTCAGCCGTTTGATTGGTGCTCCTCCGGGTTATGTTGGCTATGATGAGGGTGGTCAGCTTTCCGAAAAAGTGCGACGAAAACCATACTCGGTGGTGTTACTCGATGAAATCGAGAAAGCTCATCCCGATGTGTTTAATCTGATGCTGCAAGTCCTGGACGCCGGCGAGTTGACCGATGGATCGGGTCGCACGGTCGATTTCCGGAATACGATTATCATCATGACTTCGAATCTCGGAACCAGCGACATCAATAAACTGACGCAAGGCATCGGCTTCGGCGCTAAGAGCAATATCGTCGATTACCGCGAGATGTCGGATAAAATGATGGACGCCGTGAAGAAATACTTCCGCCCGGAGTTTCTAAATCGAATCGATGAGTTAATCGTCTTTCGTGCCCTTGAGAAGAACGACGTTGAAGAGATTGCTCGGCTGCATATTAATGAATTGAACCAACGGCTTTTTGAACGAAACGTCACGGTGGAAGTCAGTCGTAGCGCGATTAAATGGTTAGCTGATAAAGGGTATAGCCCAATCTATGGCGCACGTAATTTACGCCGTACCGTGGAACGAATGCTGGAAGATATTCTCTCGGAAGAGATGCTTAAGCATAAGTTTACGGAAAACGTTCATGTCATTTGTGGCATGAAAGGGAAAGACGGACCGCTCTCTTTCAAATTCGAGCCAAAGCAGATAATCGAGCAGCCCGCCGAAGAAAGCGAAGAAAAAGTGGAAGCGACTGAAAATACGTAACCACAGATCTTGACGATTGAACGTATTGTTTATATCGAACCCGCAGCGATGCGGGTTCTGCTTTTCTATCAGATCAATTATCACGGGGAGGAAATCGAAATGGTCACACGAGTAATCGGGTCGCTGCTGATGCTCGCAACACTTGCGGCATCGGCGTTTGCAGATACCTATTATTTTGGTACACAGCCAAAACACACCAACATCACTTTTACGTCCGAGACGATTTTAGAAACTATTTTAGGAAATGTAAATGCAATTCAAGGGAGCGCAACGCTTGCCGAAGGACAGTACTCAGTAAAGTTGGATGTTCCCGTTGATCAAATGAAAACCGGGATTGAGATGCGCGACGGTCACATGAAGAGCGAGCATTGGCTTGACGTCGCAAAGTATCCGAATATCTCGTTCACTGCGAAATCAGCGAAGAGATTGGATGGCGACAAGTGGGAAGTCAATGGAGACTTTACGATGCACGGCATTACTAAAACTCGCACAATCGTCGTCGAAGCAACTCCGATTCCAGCCGACAAAGGGGTTAAGATGGGCGCAGGACAATGGATGCGGTTCCGCACAGAATTTCCGGTGAAACTCTCCGACCATCAAGTGAAAATTGCAGCTCAAGCCGAAGGGAAAGTAAACGACGAGTGGAAAGTGAAAGTGATGCTGTACGGGACCACCGAACCGTGAAAATAGCATGAGACATATTCTCTCACTCTTTACTCTTGACAGTTCAGTATCATTTCTCTTGTGGATTAGTTATGAAAAGAAAAATCGGCATTGCACTGCTTACGCTGGGGACACTTGGACTGCTCATAAGTGCCGGGTCAAGCTGGTATTTATTCGGACAGCTCGAAACGGTTACGATGATCGTTCCACACGATGCCTCGATTGTCGAGATGAATCGTTCGATGTATCTCGCTGGCGATCCAATAGTGGATGTATATGGCAATTCGATGGGAAAACCAGTGCGAGTCGTTGTCAAGGATAAATCGAAAATTCTCCGACCACCGGAAGATACCACATTGCAATTGTTGCCGGTCGATAAGCAAAAGGGCGAGAATCCGATGCAGGAACAGTCGATTTGGTTGTTTCTGAAACCGATGTTGGCAGGCTCGATTGGAGCGGCACTGGCCGGGGCGTGGCTGTTCAAGAAGAAGTAAAGTGAAAAGGGGCGTATGCAATACGCCCCTATAATACAAATCGAGATTGACACGTCACTTCAGTCGTACAAGGTTGCGACCTACGTTCCTCGCAACGACAGGGCGAATTGCAATTCGCCCCTACGGAGCGGGTCGGGAAGCCCATATCCAACAATTCAAAACAAAAGGGTGAACACCGGTTTGCCCGTACGCACCGCGACAAGAATATCGTGGCCTCACAAAAAAGAAAAGGGCGGCTGCCAGCCGCCCCTACATAAATCATGATAATCGAAATCTTGTTAATCGCGAGGCGCAAGATCGAATTTATTAATGAATTCCTCGTACTCGGATACATCCTGTTTACTACCCACGATCAGTGGTACCCGCATATGAAGCGATGTTGGTTCGAGGTCGAGAATGTTGCGACCTCTGCCATCGGTGCATGCTCCGCCGGCTTGTTCTACGATCATTGAGATCGGCGCCGCTTCGTAAAGTAGTCGTAATTTTCCTGCCGGTTTCTTTGGATCCTTCGCATCCAACGGATATAGGAAGATACCACCATACAACAACGTACGATGGATATCGGCAACAAGAGAACCGACATAACGCGAAGTATAAGGGCGTTTGGTCGCGGGATCGTGCGCCTTCAAGTAGTCAACATAACGACGGGTGCCTTCCGTCCAGTAGGCGTAGTTTCCTTCATTACACGAATAAATTTTTCCTCGCTCGGGAATTCGCATATTGGGATGCGATAGCAAAAATTCACCGACGGCGGGATCGAGGGTAAACCCGTGAACACCATGTCCTGTTGTGTATACAAGCATCGTGGAGGAACCGTAGACGATGTAACCCGCCGCGACTTGCTTGCGACCAATCTGCATACAATCGGCTTCGGTGCCTTGCTGATCCAACGAGATTTTTTTGTGTACCGAGAAAATCGTTCCGACAGAAACGTTCGCATCAATATTAGAACTGCCATCGAGGGGATCGAAGTTGATTACATAGTGTCCGATTTCATGGTGTTCGGGAATCGGAATGATTTCTTCACTCTCTTCGGAAGCCATAGCTGCGAGATGCCCGCCGTGATCCAGCATCCGAATGATAGTATCGTGGGCAATCACATCCAATTTCTGCTGGCGCTCGCCTTGCACATTCTCCGAACCAAATTCACCCAATATGTCCAGCAGTCCGGCTTTATTGACGTGATGTGAGATTAGTTTAGCTGCTAATGCGATATCTTCGAGGAGATCGCTGAACTCGCCGGTGGCGCCTTCCACTTGACGTTGCTGCTCGATGATGAAGCGGTCAATCGTCATTAATTTACCAACCATATTCGTTACAATTTCCTTTCGTTCTCAGTTTTTGTTGTTATGAAAAGTTCCCAAACTTGTTCGATTCGCTCGATATACTGATGAGCACCGGGTAAATCTTCACGGGTCAGTGTCGATTGCAGAGCAATGACAGTACCTCCGGCTCCTAATGCAGCTTGAATACCAAAAGGGGCATTCTCGACAATCTAACATTCCGCCGGTTCGCAATGAAGGCGTTTCATCGCTTCCAGATAAGGCGCTGGATCCGGTTTCCCGGGGAGATTCTCTTCACCGGATACTATCGCGGAGAAAAGTGCAATCTCCTCAGGTATTAGCGAACTCTCGAGATTGACGCGCGCCGACCCGGTAACTAACCCCAGCAGTACATTTGAAGCTTTTAACTTCTGCAAAAGCCCGTGTGCTTCCGGGTTGATTTGCGGCGGCGAATTCTCGCGATAGAGTTTTCGCTTCCGATTCACGAGCTCCATCACAAATTCATCGGAAGGGGTGATGCCTGCTTTCTCTTGAAAGAAGCGGCGCATCGATACTTCGGCTTTTTCCCCTTCGCCTAATGCAATGTCGCGGCGGGTAACCGAAATACCTTGATCAGATAATACGGTACTCCACGTGAAAAAGTGATTTTCCAGGGAAGTTATTAAGACACCATCGAGATCGAACAAAATCGCACGAGGAATCGGTAAAGAATCGTGCATTCGTTACTTCTTCCTCTTCGATTTCATTTTCTCGAATAGATAAGCAAGGTTCGCCTGCTCGGAAATCACCGGTTTGATGTTACCTGATAGCGATGTCGCAATGGTCGTGACACCTGGGCCGTGACCCGCTACAACGCTATTGGAATGGATGATCACCCCGATGGTAACGGAACCTTCACTCCAGATTCTGCCGTAGCTATTGTCGACATCCATCAGTGCGACAATATCGCCAAAACGGAGCGATTTGAGATTATACTCAGCTACCATTTTTTCATCGAACATTTGAATGTCGTAATCGCCGCGCCAGACGTGGTTGTTGCCCAACCCACTCCCCATCACTTTTCCGGGAACGAAATGTGTAACCGGTACGACTAATTTGCCGGAACGATCTTTTTTCCAATCTAAAACATGTAACAATTGGGGATCAAGATTGAAGAGTTTGATGTCGGGAAAATCGAGCAATTCGAGACCAATCCCGAAGGCATGAACTTGCATTTTATCGCCAATCGCAAGATCGGCTAAAACATCCGGCGGAAAATCGACGATGACGTGCTCGACACCGCCGTGGGTTCCGGTAACGCGTCCGGTTTCCCCTTTCGCTTCGCCGGTTAAGACTCGAACGGGATTTCCAATGCAGGCAAGCGTGTTTAAGCCATTGTTTGGAGAAAAACCACCATCACTGGATCCGCGGTACTCGATTGTCGCGCCGGGTTCGATATGGTCGCCGACCAAATCGATACAGTTATCACCGATGCGTTTGTTGAATGTGATACTGCCGGTACCGGGCAAGGGAATTGCTTGTCCAGTTTTCGCTTGAATGCGATAAGGCAAGGGACCTAACTTTGGCGGCGCAATTTCACCAACTGCCGCCATTGCAACTAATTTATCGGCATTGGTTCGCAAACCACCTAACAGAATGCCTTCCTTAGGTGTCGTTGTCTTTTTAATCATGATACAATCCCAAACTTTTCAAACTTGTTTCCTACTCGAGTATGTCAACAATTGCACGCAGCATGATGTTGTTTTCAGTTAAAGAAATCCACTCCGTTCTGAGTTCGAGCTCCTGTCGATTTGGATTTCGTACCGCTTGATCAGTGATTATGGCAATCGGTTCCATAGTGAGGGGCGCCGCAATCGCGAAATAGTATGAGGTATTTGCACTGAGTAAACGTTGCAATGTCAACGAACTGAAACCGGTATTACTTAACGAATCTGGTAGAATTACCAAAGAGTCAATTCGTTGGTTGGGCAGGTTGTTCACTTTGTCATAGAGATAAAACATCAGGGTGTCAAATTCGGTTTGAGTAGAGACCAACCTCACTACGAATTGAATGGTTTTCAGCGAACATTGATTGGTCGACCGCAACTCCACTGCATACTCAGTAGATAGATTAACCAGATCCGGCAATGACCAACCTTGCGGGGGATTGGCATAAGTGCCAGAGAAATTTTGCAGAGTGTCGATGCCGGTAGCCAGAGTATTGACAAGAATCGTCGGGGTATAAGTGAAATTTCCCGTTGGATCAAAGGCGCGAGCAGCGAGCGTGTGATACCCATTGGAAGCCCATGCGCTTTGCCATACCGCCCGATAGCGATTGGAATGGGTTCCCACAATCATTCCTTTGATTAGGGGCATGCCATCGAGATAGAAATGCACTGAGTCGACTGACGAGTTGTCATACGCAGTAACTTCAAGCGTATCACGAGGCGTCACCAACTCCCCGCCGAAGGGACGAATCCAATCAATTGAGGGCGCTTGAGTGTCGGGCAACGTCGCATCACGTCCTGCCGCTCCTTCTGGACCCTCGCAACCGAACACCAATAGCAACAATCCTGCCATGAGGGTAGCGAGAATTGTTGAGCGAGATTTTATTTGCATGCCAACTCCAAAAGTGTTTCCATGCGACGATTCCCAACGATTACTCATCAAATTGCCATACTTTCGCCCGGATTAAGAGATTACTTCCCGTCAGTGGGTACCAATTGTCGGTGTAATAT
>JAOTSC010000138.1 GCA_030247525.1 bacterium
TCCCCGATGAAAGGGATGAACAACAACTCGGGATCGATCTCGACAATGAGTTTTCTAATTCCGGCATTCACATCCGCGTGGGGTATCGTGTCGACCATCGCTGCGGGGAAGATATCGGGAAAAATCGTTTGCTTAACGCCAAGGATGCGATCCGCTCGCACAGCTTGTTCGCGACCGGTTTCGATTAACTCCCGGGTAAACATCGATTCGAGCGCTTTGGTGACGATTGCGGCATACACTTCGTGCCCTTCGGCCGATAGCCGTGCAATCGTTCCCCCGATGCCTAAGATTTCGTCGTCTGGGTGTGGCGCTATTACTAATACTCTCATCGGTTCCTCAAAAGATATCGTGATCGCCCATCGCAGTATACCAGCTCCGAAAATCGGTAAACGCACCCAATCGCTCAGAACTGGCTAACGGGTAGGCGCCAAAGTAAAAGACCGGCACATCCATCGCAAAACCGGATTTTTCGATCCAATAGTGACGATTCTTGTCATGCCGGTTATGCCACATTTGCACTTCCAGACCGTAGGTGTCGGCAATATCGAGGATCGATTTGATAACCGCCTCCCCCGCGGTACGGTTATCGGCTGCGCCCAGCCATTCTACGATATTGATCCGGGTCGGCCGCTCCTGCGGAAAAAGCTTCACAACCGCTGACGACAACAACCGCCCCGCTTCCCGATACTCGAACGTATAATATTTGCTCATGGGATGCCGGCAAAACCGCCAATTGTAGTACTCCGGCGAACGTTGAATGTAATACTTTTTTCCGGCGACGGTAACATCGATCAGCGGTTGATACTCATCGTCAAACATCCGGCAGCGCTCAAGTCGCTCGATCAATCCATCCGCAGGGTCGCGTGGCGACGTGTTTTTCCCGCGCCATGTCATCGATGGCAACAGCTCGATTTCAACATATTCCTTTTGCATCATTTGCGCAGGGTGGCTTTCCCGATTGGGACGGGTAAAAACCATCTCATAGCCTTGGCCGGCAAATTCTTGCAACGCCCAACTTACAAGCCGCGCGTAATAACCTTTTCCCCGGTAAGCGGGATCGTTCATTACCGTATGGTTCGATAGCGCTTTGCCGCTGGTTCCGTTGATGATGCAATCGCGCGGCGTATATCCAATATGGCTGACAAGCTTGCCGTCAATCCATACGCCCTTGCTAAGACCGCCACCGAAACAACTATCGAAGTATTGCCAGTAATAATACTCCTTTGATATTTCACGGTTGAACACCCGTTTAAACATCGTTAAGGCTTCGTCGACCCGGCTTCGATCAATTGTGCCAAACGCAATATCCGACATCGTTCTACTCCTTTGAATTCAACGATTCACCGGTTTTGTTCGAGAAGAACCGGCGAAACAGAACCCCAACTGTCAAAAACAATATCTTCACGTCAAACAGTATAGATTGCCGTTCGAGGTATTCCAGATCGAGCGAGTATTTCTGATCCCACGATCGCTCTTGTCCTTGATAATTCACTTGGTTCCAACCCGTTAGTCCGGGCTTCACATCGGCGCGTTTGCTATACTTTTCCGGCATCACCTGATAATGTCCTTCCGGCAATGCGCGCGGCCCGATCACCGACATGTGACCTTCCAGTACATTGATGAGCTGTGGGAGTTCATCCAAGCTGGTTCGGCGAATAAAACGGCCAACCGGACGCAGTCGGTCTTTGTCGGGCAGCAATTCGCCTGCAGCATCCCTTTCATTCGTCATGGTCCGGAACTTATACGACTGGAACGGCTTCCGGTTTTTTCCTACCCGCACGGATTTGTAAATCACCGGGCTGCCAAAAGCGATATATACACTGACGATTATGAGCAGCCAGAACGGCAAAAGTAATACCATTGCAACTAAAACAATGGTAATATCCATGACGCGTTTCACCACCAACGAGAGTTTATTCACTTGGGTTACGCTTTCCGGTTTGCTACGTTAGTCTTACTTGCTACGCTATCAAGAATCATCTGCTCATACTTCTGGGAGACTGCCGCAATATGGTGATTCTTGAGCGCGTATGCTTTGCCATTTTTGCCGAACGCCACCCGCTGTTCGGGCGTAATCGCCATTAACTCACCAATGGCTTGCACGATAGCTTGCGGATTTTCCGGCGATATTGTTAACCCGGCATTTGCTTCTTTCACGGGATCGTTTCCGATGGCAGACGTGAAAATAATGGGACGTTCCCCCATTAAACAAGCATAGAGTTTGTTGAAGGCGATCCCATACCGGTAAATCGAGCGGTGATTAGCAACCACTAAAAAGGCGGAAGCTTCGTTCATCGTATCCTGCAATTGTTCTGCCGGTATCCAACCGAGAAATTTTATGTTCGTTAAACCGGATTCGGTTGCCAATCGCTCCAAACGATCTTTCCCCGGACCACTACCCACCAAAGTAAACGCCACTGCTGTATTCCCGGATTCCTGCAATAATCTCGCGGCCTCGATCACAATATCGAAATTGATACCGCGCGCAGGAAAGGTCGTTATCAACATCACGTTGAATGGTACGCTGTAAACCCCGTCGTCCGGCTTGATTCGGTCAAAGTAAACCGGATTCACTGGATTGGGAATCCAAACAAACTTACTGGGTGGAATTCCGATGTCAGACAAGCGATCGCCAACATGCGGTAGGATCGAAATCACCCGTGCTGCCGATTTCATCAACACTTTCTCTTCCAGCAGCAGCGCTTTTCCCATCAACGATTTCGGAGAGATGAAGTTGCTTTCAAACAGTGATTGCGGCCAAACGTCGTTCAGTTCATAAACAAACGCAGTCCGCCGGAACTTGGCGAGGAGAAACGCCGCAATCGGCGCAAGCATGTGTACACAAGTGCCGATGATGACATCGGGGCGCTCCGCTCGAAACATACCAGCGAAGACCGACCGTACCGAAAACTCCAACATTCCTATGGCACGCCGCCAATTGTTTGCACGATACGCTCGCGTTCGCAACCAAACAAAGGTCACGCCGTCTTTTATTTCCTCTTTCCGAGACTCACCCGGCGCGAGATGTTCTTCTTTGAAACTGAAATGATTAAAGCTCGAGGCAAATATCGTTACTCGATGCCCCTGCTTCACCAGATATTTACATAAGTCATGCTGCCGGGCGTTATATCGAGAGTAATGACTTATTATCCAAACGTTCATTCTGTTCCTATACTTTGATTAACCCGAAAAATACTGCGTTGCACTACTCAGCACTCTTACAGTCGTTCAATAAATATTACAAATCAATTCTGAATTATTTTCTTACACAATCATTCACATCTATTATACTACATAACTCGACGCAAAGGTAGTAAACAAGGTTCGACTCTGCAACTTCAACAAGGAAGAAACCTCGCGACAAACGATAAGCTGACTCCGGGTAGACCGACAAGAAAGCATTTTTATAGTTACATATTAGAACTTGAAAACAAATAACAGTGACAATTTCTATAATTCTTTATATATCAATAACATAGATTCACACAAACTTGTTTTTTGTTAACCTTTGTTTTTGGTGTTGGTTGCATTATCTTATCCTGCTTGTTGAAGCAATGGGATCATCACATCTTCAGAATCGAAAGGAATAGTCACGCTTCTGTCTTTGGATATTCTTGTTTCCAGACACGAATCGTGTCTGAGAGAATCGAACAAACAAGAGTAAACAACGTACAAGAAAGTACGGTTGCTTCGACAGCAAATCATCAGATATTTGGAATTCACTAACACATGAAATCGAATAAAATTCGAAAAGACGTTTTTTTTGGATCGATGGGGGTTGTCACCATCGATCTACTTCAACTTGTGATAAGCGTAATCATCGCTCGTGCGTTAGGTCCGGAGGGGCGAGGAACCTATTCACTTATTGTTGGTTTTACGGGCATACTTTCGTTTTTAGTTGGACTCAATACAGCATCAGCAAACTCATATCTTGCGGGGAGCCGGAAGTTCCCCTTATCGGATTTGCTGGGCGGTTCGATCATCATGATGTTTGTTACTTGGCTGTTCGCAATCATCGTTGGATTCCTCTTAGTCTATTTTGATGCCCCTTTTATTCGCGGTATCAATCCGAATCAATTATATTTTGTTTTACTGGTATATCCCTTTGCACTATCACAGAACTACTTCCGCGGCATCCTGATCGGCACGAAGAATTATGTAAAGACTGTGCGAGCCGATGTTACCGGTTTTTTACTGTCGGTAACGACGTTATCGCTTTGTTTTTTATTCGGTTGGATATCACTATGGGCTGCGGTTATAACGTGGGGATTGATTGCAGTAACAACGACAACCATGAATTTGTATTCAGTCACTCGCGAAATCCCTAATCATTTACCTTCTTTCAATCGTAAAGCTTTGATTGAACAAATTCGTTATGGCGCTCGTTCTTATTTTGCGAAAACCATGACTTGGGTGAACAACACCTCCGATATCTACATCGGAGCTATGTTCCTTACGAAAGCGGAAATCGGATACTATGTTACGGCGTTTGGACTGGCAAACAAGCTTTGGATTGTACCCAATTCACTGGGTGCTTCAATCGTTTCACGAATTGCAGAAGCGCCCGATGGAAAACCACAATTATTAAAATTATCCTCACAAATTACCTTTTTCATTACTTTAGTATTAGGATTTTTACTTGCAACATTCGGATATTTGATTATTTATTTCTTATATTCAAAAAAATTCTCCGCCTCTTATATACCTCTATTATTGATGTTACCGGGAATTGTTTTCAAATCGATCTCTTTGCTGATGATGCGGCAACTCCAAGGAACCAACCGACCCACAGTAACAAGTACAATTGCCATTGTCAGCGCAGGAACCCATTTGGGATTAAATTTTGTCTTCATACCGCTCTTTTCATTCAATGGAATGGCGATTGCCTCTTCCGTTGCGAGTTTATTGGAATTCGCGCTTCTTTTTTATATGATTAGGAAGACAACCGGCTACAAGTTAACGGAACTGTTGTTCCTTGACGCGAATGCAAAAGCATATCTGATGTCAGCTCTCAAGAAGTATGGTCAGTCGAATCGTTACACAAGGAGATTTTTCTCGCGATGAGTGGATATGCTGGAACCCTTTCACAATATCTCTTGTTTATCATGTTCGGTTACATCATATATCGAAGTATCCGTGAACCGATCCTGTTGACAATCCCCTTCATCACCTCTGCATTGTTTAAGCAGTGGGTCTTGAGTAACGAGATCGTTTTCTTAGGTCTTGATTACACTGTTTTCACCGTATTTTTGATTGGTGTAGCCTTCATTATCATGTTGTTTCAACGGGACGCGGCACCAATACGATTCCCGTTATGGGCTTCGATGGCTTTAGGTGTGATCGTGTTGGTATCGGTCTATACCTATTATTCCAGTCAAGGCAGTTCCGATTCGGATCGCAGTTTCTACAAGTTTCTGTTTTTTGGTCTCACCGGTTTTCTTTCGCCGATAATACTAATCCGGCGCGAGCGCGACCTTCGTTCTTTCATCAATGTATTGACGGCTCTAATCACACTACTGGTGTTTATCGCGATTATCCTGGGTGACAGTGTTGAGGAAAGAGCCCGGGCATTGGAAGGCAGTACCATCACAACCAGTATCTTTAGCGCGGTAATGGTAACAATGGTGACTTACCGGATGATTGTGGAAAGCAACGCACGAAACAACATCCTTTGGATACTTCTCATCGTTTTCGGTTTGATTGGTATGTTGATAACCGGTTCGCGAGGACCGTTTCAGCAGCTTCTACTCATCACTCCCTTCATTCTTTTCATTAATCCCAAATACTACTCCCGACCCTTGATTGCAGTTGCGGTAATGGTGTTAGTGGTGCTAATTAGTTATACCTATTTACTTGATTTCAAAGCAGTTAGCCGTACATTAACACCCAACATCGAAGGGGCAAGTATTCAGTACCGGTTGAATGCGTGGTCTTTCATCACATCGAATTGGATGGACGCGCCAATTTTAGGACACGGCATCGGATACTTAGAAGCACGGTATGATATTCAAGCCCATAGCTTGATGCTTGATTTACTATTCTCAGGAGGACTCATTTCGTTGGTCGCTTATATCGTGATGGTAGTTAACGTAATCGTTTACTGGAAAACGCGACCACGGATATTGCGGTTTACATCGCTTGACACTTCTGTATGCCAAATTTTTCTGGTTGCGTTACTCCACTACTCCATTTCGATCAATGGTCAATCGTTGGAATCGATTCGATTCGTCTTCTTTTGGAGCGGTGCGTCACTGGCTGCTAGTTGGTTGGCTCACCATACCGGTGAGATGAAAATGAACGAATACCAACGGTTAAAACAAGAATCCCTGCAACGTGACGGACTTCTCGATGCAAGGAGCGCCAAAATATGACGTTTACATCATCTAAAGCAAATAGCACCGAAGCAAACAAAACCGGTATCGGTTGGAGATTGCCGGAGATAACCATCCTTACCGTTCATCCCCACGGTGATGCCCGAGTCTATACAAGGCAAGCGTTGAGTTTGGCGAAAGTCGCACAGACGGTGCGGTTGATTTCGCCGCAGGAACCTGGTTATACTCCGCCGCAATCGGACGGCGTTGAGCATTACTTTGTAAAACGGGTACGGTTTCGCTTTGAAAAATTTTTAGTGACGCCGTGGCGATTGCTGTTTGCCGGCTTAAAACGCCCAGCTTCGATCATTTGTATCCATGATGCAATTCTGCTGTACTTGTTTCCGATTCTTCGGTTGTTCGGAAAAATTTGCATTTACGATCGACATGAAGATTACAACAAAGTAGTGCGGAGTCGTTATTGGATTCCCAAGCCATTTCGCATCTTGGCAGGAAACGCACTGTACGTATTTGAGCGATTTTTCGGTTCGTTTGCCAGCGGGGTAATTTCGGTTGTCCATCCCTTAGAGAAAATCGTACCCAACTGTCCCAGCGTTGTGTTACATAACTTCCCCGGTGAACAATTAATCGAATCGGGTAAAACCGCGACGACACCTCCGAGTAAACGGGAATACGATGTCGTACACATCGGATCGATGACAGATTCAAGATTCGGAGTGTATCGTGCGGTATTAGAGGGTTTGGTCAAGCGTCGTCCCGGCTTCAAGGCTTTGATGATTGTTACATCGGAGCGGCACTACAAAATCTTGGTCGACCAGTTCGATGAGAAGCAGGTGACCGTCTTGCGGCGAATTCCCCATCCGGAAGTCACTGCAAAGCTTGCCCAGTGCAAACTCGGTATCGCAATCTTCCCGACGCTGGAAGCCCATTTGCAGTGGGCAGTGCCTGTAAAATTATTCGAGTATATGGCGTGCGGCTGCGCATTTGTCACGTCTCACATGCCCGGATTTGAATCGTTGTTACGGGAAGAGGACAAAAAGGATGTCCACATTGTCAACTCCGCTGATCCGGAACCATATATCCGGGAAATCGATGCTATGCTGAATAATCCTGCGGAAATGGATTGCCAAGGTGTCATGTATCAGAAGTGGGTTGCTGAGTATTATAATTGGCGACACGAAGAAGAAAAATTGTATCGATTCTTTACGGAACTCACCAAGAAATCGAAATCGTGATCGACGGTAGTATATGTTGAATACAGCGCACACATCGCAGCAAAATGAGAAACCACTATGAATCGTGAAAAGATTGTGATAATCGGCGCTGGTGGCAATTCCCGCGAATTGAAAATGTTGTTGCAAGCGATTAATCAGGTGCAACCGCGGTATGAGTTTTTGGGATACGTTGTCAGTGACTTCAGTAAGATTTCTCCGAACGACTCAAAAGATGAGATTATCGGGGATACCGACTGGCTGTTAAATCGCGCCGGGGAAGTTTCCGCGGTATTGGGCATGGGTACTCCGATTCACCGGTTGCGGGTTGCAGCCGAGTTGAAGCAGAAACGTCCGGACCTGAAGTTTCCCATCTTGATTCATCCCAGCGTCATCTATGATCCGGAAAGTTGTAAGTTTGGCGAAGGAGTAACGATAGCCGCTTCAAACGTCCTAACTGTGAACATAACACTGGGTGATTACGTATTTATTAATCGGGGCTGCCAGATTGGCCATGAGAGTGTTATCGGGACGGGCAGCGTATTGAACCCCAGCGCGGTGATTTCCGGTGGTGTAACGATTGGCGAAGGGGTCCTTATTGGTACCAATGCAACTGTAATTCAGTATTTGCAGGTCGGAGATTACGTTACGGTTGGCGCAGGCGCGTGCGTCACCAAAGATGTACCAGCTACTTTAACCGTTGTCGGTATTCCGGCAAAACCGCTACAGCGCGGCAAATCGTAAGTAAAAGATTGGATCATATATGAGTCGTCCACGGATTTATCTCTCATCTCCGCACATGTCGGAAGAGGGTTACGAATTAGAGTTTATCAAAGAAGCGTTCGCATCGAACTGGATTGCCCCGGTCGGACCGAATGTAAACGCCTTTGAGCAGGAGTTCGGCGACTACTTGGGTGGCGATTTACATTGCGCCGCGGTGGGTTCCGGCACTGCCGCCCTCCATTTGTCGATTGTGTTATTAGGCGTAGAACGTGGCGACCGGGTTATCTGCTCCTCTTTTACTTTCATTGCAAGTGCGAATCCTATTATTTACCAAGGGGGCGAACCGATTTTTGTCGATTCCGACGCCCGAACTTGGAATATGGATCCGAACGCGTTGGAAGATGCGCTCAAAGCGTGCTCGAAAGCGGGTAGAATGCCGAAAGCGGTGATGTCGGTCGATATTCTTGGACAAAGCGCCGACAACAAACCGATTAGTGATATTTGTGATAAGTATGGTGTTCCGATGATCGAAGATGCCGCCGAGGCATTAGGCGCTTCTTACCATGT
>JAOTSC010000139.1 GCA_030247525.1 bacterium
TTCATCAAGAAATCAAGACAAATCTGGAAGTGGGATTCGCCACGGGAGACGACGTGCGGTGGAGGAAGCAGTTTCGACATTTCGTCCATCTGCTTCTTCAATTCCTCGACCTGTTTGTTTAACTCGACGATTTCGTTGAGTAACCCTTTGGTCGAAATGTCTTTCTCCGCCGAAATTCGTTCACCCATGACTTTCGCTTCTTCCGGTGAGAGTCCGTAGGCGGTTTGCGCCAGCGTATCGACTTGCATTTGAGGATACTTCTGGTTGAATTTGCGAACTGACTCCTGCAAATTCGACTGTTTCTTCCGGAGGTCGACATTAATCTTTTCTACTTTGGCGACCAGACTTTGAAAATCGCGCTCCGCCGACGATTGCGACGAACAGCCCGCTACCAGCAATATTGCGAGCAAGAGCATCGCGAGGATTTTTAATCGAAGCGTCATGTTGTTCTCCTTTTATGAGAAAATTCAATCCTAAAGATAAGGGCAAAATTCCGGTAGATGCAATGAATCCTGTGAGTTGGCTAAAACATCACATTTGAACGAACTCGAAAAAAATTCTATATTTGCAAATTAAAGGTTAAGAGGTTGTTGTGCTTCGGATTGAAGGAATATATACGGCGCTGGTTACACCATTTGCGAACGGAACCTTGGACGAGAGTCGATTGCGCTCGTTGATTGCCAAACAAATCGATGCTGGAATTCACGGAGTAGTGATTGCCGGTACGACTGGAGAAGGCCCGGTACTTGACAGCGATGAGTGGGAACAGGCGGTACGGATAGCTGTTACTGAACGCGGTTCACTCAAGATAATCGCGAATGCTGGTACGAATAACACCATGCATTCCATTGAGAAGGCTAAGATTGCCGAACAACTTGGTGCTGATGCGATCCTTGTTATTACCCCCTATTACAACAAACCAACTCAGAATGGGATGATTCGACATTTTGAAGCGGTAGCCAACGCCACAAAATTACCGGTGATGCTATACAACGTCCCCTCGCGCACCGGTTGCGAATTACTTCCCGATTCCTGTCTTACCTTGCTTAGCACCCCCAATATTGTGAGTATCAAACAAGCAGTGGCCAATCTCGACCGGTTTACTGAAATTCGTCAAGTCGTTGGAAACCGCTGGACGATTCTCTCAGGGGAAGATTCGCTCTTCCTTCCAATGCTGGGTCTTGGCGCTGATGGAATTGTTTCGGTGCTTTCCAATGTCGCTCCCAACCAATTTGTGCGAATGTATGAAGCGGCGAAAGCGAATCGTTGGCAGGAAGCGCAACAACTCCACTACGCCCTATACGATTTGATGAGATTATTATTTATTGAAACATCGCCAGCGCCAGTAAAAGCAGCGATGCGCATGATCGGTGAGGATTGCGGGGATGTAAGGTTACCACTGGTTCCACTCAGCGACGGATGGATTGAACCCCTACGACAGGCTTTGCTCAAAGCACGGGAGGCGTGATGATAAAAGTAGCTCTGTTTGGTGCGGGACGCATGGGGGATGCCATCGCGCAAAAGATTTCTGCCACATCCGACATTACGCTGCACGAGCTTTTCGAGCGAAATGACAGTGGGTCGGTTGGTAAACTGAGAAACGGTTCGATGGTGTTGCCGGAACGCTCTGCGGAAAATAGTAATGCCGATATCTTTGTCGATTTCACTGAACCAATTTCCGCGATGCAGCATTTCCGATTAGCAGCACAACTGCATTTACCAATTGTTGTTGGAACAACAGGACTATCGAAAAATCAATTGGAAGAAGTGCGGGAGTCGTCCGTTCATATCCCATGTCTGTTTGCGCCAAATTTATCGTTGGGTGTGAATCTGTTGTACGACATCGTCGCACAAGCGGCAAGCTCGCTGCCACCGGAATACGATATCGAAATTGTGGAACAACATCACCGGTTAAAAATTGATAAACCGAGCGGAACCGCGCTCCAATTGGCAAGAGTCATCGGTTCAGCAAGAGGTACGCCTCCAGAAATCCACGCACTCCGCGGCGGCGAAGTTGTCGGTACCCATACAATTATTTTTTCCGGTCCGGGTGAGCGACTGGAATTTACTCATGAAGCGTTTTCCCGCAGTGCGTTTGCAACCGGTGTGTTGCAAGCAGTGCGTTTTCTCGTGAACCGTGAACCCGGATTGTACTTTGTGGGCGATGCACTGGGATTGCGGTAACAATGCCACTGTTAGTACAAAAATATGGTGGAAAAGTTGTCGAGACACCGGAACAGATCAAGCGGATTGCCCAACGACTGTTAGCGCTACATGAGAGTGGTCAGGAATTAATCGTCGTCATTTCAGCGCCGGGAAATCTTACCGATCAACTGATCCAGATGGCACAAGAGGTCGCGAGCAATCCCGACCGTCGCGAGTTGGATGCGCTATTGGCGGTGGGAGAACGAATGAGTTCCACCCGACTTGTGATGGCGATTAATCAGATAGCTGGAAAACAAGCTGCCGTTTCGTTTACCGGTTCTCAGGTCGGGATTATCACCGACGAAAACCACGGCGCTGCAAAAATTTTGGAAGTACGCGGCGACCGGATTCGCGAAGCGCTTAAAGAGAAGAAAATTGTTGTCGTAGCTGGTTTTCAAGGCGTTTCGCGACAAAAGGAAGTAACGACCTTAGGCCGCGGCGGCAGCGATCTAACCGCGGTAGCGATTGCCGCCTCGTTGGGGGCGAACCGTTGCGAACTTTACAAAGACGTCGAAGGAATTTTTACCGCCGATCCGCACGATGTGGCCGACGCCCGATTGTTAGAAACGTTGGACTATGACGAATTGGCGGCATTGTCGCGCTCGGGATTGAAAGCGGTACAAACCGATGCGGTTGAATTAGCGCGTGACAGTCGAGTTCCCTTAGCCGTTGGTTTAGCTGAGAGCGGGAAAATCGGAACGATTGTATCCCATCGCGCATTTTCACCGACTCCGATTACTGCATTAACCTTGCGTAAACAAGTTGAGTTATTTTCCACTGATGTCGATCCGCTTGAGCAGTGCATCCGCTTGCCCGGTTTCCCTGCCGCACAGCTCATCACTCCGGGAAGAACCTGGGTACTGGCACCAGTGGATGAAGCGCTTCCGATTGCTGCGCACTTTGGTAGTGCGTGCCACCGTGAAACCTGCGACACGATTGCTGTCGTTGGTGGAGGTGTCTATCCCGGCTCACCAGTTTGCCGGGAGTTGCTGGTTGATTTGCGAGATTTGTGCGAAGCGTTACGCTTGTTATGGAACTTGACGGGTGCCATGACTGTTGCCGTTTCTGGTGGAGTTGGCAGCGCGGTAATAAAACGATGGCACCGGAATGCTGAGGAAAATGGATGGTTACCGCGCGGCTACCGCAAGGGTGGCAGTTGACCCGCGCCGCTTGTTTTTCGCTTATATTAGTATGTTTGCTGGTTACCGTTTCGCCAGGTAGGGAGGAAGGGACTGTGCCGGATCCGCTTAAGAATAAGTATTCTACTCAACAATCGAGTTTTCAGCCGAACGTTTTACGTACGACTTTGGATGGGCAGCCTCTGATTCGAATCGGATTGTTGGAAGGCTACGAAAAAATCGATTTTCGGGTGAAGGGACAATTCCGGATAACGAAATTGGATGGGAGTGTTATCCTTTCTAATCACAACTCTGACCTTAAATGGCGGTCAAAACCGGAAGGGACAGTCCAAACAGCGCGCTTCACTTATTCGGTATTGGCAGAAGTCGGATCGAATGAACTGGAGGCTCAACAACTTTGTCGGAAATACGAACAAAAAGGAGTCGCGGCGACACTGCAGAAGATCGGCGGCTCTATCGTTGTCAACAATCGTGAGGTTGGTAATAATACCCGCTATCGTATCCTCATCGGCAGCTATTCCCGCGAGCATGATGCCATCAAAGCGATGAGCCATGTAGAAACAACAACTCCCCGGGTCGTGCGTTCCCGGCTCGCTGGTACTATTGGAAGAATCGAAGTGTACGATTCCGAAGCGATAGTGACCGAAATCATCGACCTCGGTTTCCGGATCGAACCAGAAGAAAATGATACTGAAACGACGCTGTTCGCTGTAAAAATCGGCAGTGGATTTCAGTGGGAAAAAGAAGAGGATCGTACTTACCGCGGCGCTATTGAGATTCGGTTCGATAACGAAGGGAAAATGGAAGCGATCAATGAACTTTCCCTCGACGATTATATCGAAGGGGTGCTTCCTTCCGAAATGCCCAGCGATTTTCCTCTCGAAGCATTGAAAGCGCAAGCGGTCGCCGCACGTTCCGAAACCTTGTCGAAAGTTGGCACCAAACATATTAACGACCACTATCATCTGTGTGCGCATGTTCATTGCCAAGTTTACTCCGGTGTTACCCGGCGTATCGAAAGTGCGTCGAGAGCGGTACAGGAAACCCGTGGCGAATTGATGCGGTGGCAGAAGGAATTGGTGGAAGCATCGTATTGCTCCAATTCCGGCGGTCATACTGAAAACCGCGAGAATGTATGGGCAGCGCCGCCCGTGCCCTACCTAACAGGAAAAGTAGATTCCGACGACAGCTATCGCAAAAAGTTCAAACTTGACTTACGACGGGAAGAGGATGCCCGTAGTTGGATTGATTCCAAACCTACGGTCTATTCTAATCCGGCAGGGATAACCCAAGTCGCATCCCTAATGCGTTTGGCAAAGAATTTCCGTTGGGAGGTCACGATTTCCCGCCGTGATTTAGAAGAAATCATGCGAAAAAAACTCGGCGAAGATATTGGAACAGTGTACGATATCGTTCCGATTGTCCGAGGAGTTAGCGGGAGAATCATTGAAATTGAGTTTCTTGGCAGCCGGCGAAATCTACGTGTCAAGAAAGAACTCGCTATCCGTCGCGCACTCTCTTCTACGGCATTACAATCCAGTTGTTTCTATGTGACGGCTGAAGTCGACCGCGATGGTGTTCCGACCGAGTTTACGTTCAAAGGTGCCGGATTCGGACACGGTGTTGGCATGTGCCAAACCGGTGCCGCTGTGATGGCATTAAAGAAGAAAACCTATTTGGAAATTCTCAAGCAGTACTACCCCGGCGCTGTTGTCGAGCGCCTCTTCGATGGACGGTAAAACCAAGTGGCAGATGGCGTCTTCGGTTGGGATGACGAATTCGATGCTTTGCTTGACGGGGCAAAAAATAGAAAGCAGAAAATCGAACTCGAGCAAGGGGAACGTCGCAAAGTTGCGATCCTGTTTCTTGACATCCAAGGATTCACCAAGCTTTCGCAACGGTTAGACCCGGAAGAAGCACGCCGGATTGCCGATACTGCATTGCGGGTGTTTACTGGTATCATCAAGCAATTCAGCGGTCGTGTCGATAAGTTTCTTGGTGATGGTTTAATGGCGTTGTTCGGTTCGGAACGTGCCAGCGAACACGATATCGAACATGCTCTTCTTACTGGACTTGAGTGTATCCGCCAGCTTCAAGAAGTTAACGCAAGGCTTGCGACCCGCAACCTTCCCGATTTAAGTATACGCATCGGTGTAAACTACGGCGAAGTCGTCGTGGGAACGATTGCCAGCGAATCCGGATCGGAAACTGCCATGGGTGCGATGGTGAACCTTGCACAGCGGATGGAGTCAAACGCCCCAACCAATCGGATTCTGGTTCCAGTGGCAGTTCTTGCAAAGACCCACGGTCGTTTTCAGGTTTCCGAACCAAGAACAATCACTGTTAAAGGGTTCGATCAGTCTATTGCTGTGGTGGAAGTTTCCGGCTTGCAGCCTGCACATGGTCTCGAGCAAGCGTCGATTCCGATGGTGGATCGTTTCAGCGAAGTGGCGCGATTGAGCGAATGGTTAAAAGATCTCCCGCATCCGATATTTGTAACCGGTCCCGCAGGAATTGGAAAAAGCCGGCTTATCTCCGAAGTATTAGCAAACTATTCTCGCAAGATTGTTGTGATTCGACCCCCAGCGGCAATACCCATTTCGTATGGGTTAATCGGTGCTTTTCTGCGGCGTTTGTTATCATTGAGCCCCGATTCGATTGATCTCATCCAATTGAAAGCCGCTCTTGAACAATTTGCCATTGACAACGATTCGGTTGTCGAGCGGCTCGGTGTATTGCTTGGTATCCGTGGTGCCGGTTCGTCGTTACGCTCTTTATCGAGTGAAGCGCTCTTTCGAGAATTAGTTGCGGCTTTGCGGTTGTTGTTTGAGCGGCTGCCGCAACAAGAGACAGTTTGGGTATTCGAAGAAGGGCAATGGTATGACGACATCTCCTTGCGGCTATTGAGTGAAGCAGGCGATGCAATAACTGCTCCGATCTGGCGTGAAATGGTGATGCGCGATCTTAACGAGGGTGTGTTACCGGATCGATTTCGGCAATTAGATCAAATTCATTTATCGCCATTGTCTGAACGCGAAGCCGAGCTGCTGATAACAACACAGTATCCCGGTCTTGAGTTGCCGGAACGAGTAATGAACCTATGGCGTGACCGTGCTGCCGGTTCACCATTACTGCTATTGGAACTGGGACGGTTTCTCGAAACGCAAGGGCATCTAATCAAATCGGAAAATGGCAGTTGGCGGTTGTCAGGATGGATCGAAGAGTTTGGCTTGCCCGAATCGCTATCTGCACTGTTTCGTTCCCGGCTCGATACTTTAAAACCAAATGAAAAGCAATGGGTACAGTTAGCTTCTGTCGAAGGTGCCGGTTTCCGTAGAGCAATTGTAGAGCGGATGGGTGAAGTATTGGAGTTTCCGCCGCCACCGTGGGAGAGTCTCATTACATCCGGTTGGTTTCACCCCTTTGAAGACGATTTCGGTCGCTTTAAAACGCCATTAGCGCAAGAAGCAGCCTACACCGCTTTGTTGAAATCGAATCGGGATGCCCTCCATCGGGTAGCTGCCGAGTCTTATCAAATGCTCTATGCCGAACGAGTCGACGAATTTGCCCCAATGTTGGCTCGGCACTGGCTTGGCGCCAATGAGCCGGAAAATGCCATCGATGCGCTAATTCGATGGCGCAAGTATGCAATCTTCCGCTACGATTCGAGTTCGACTCTGACCGCCGCGCAAAAAACGATTGAGCTACTTGAGCAATATCCGATTTCCAATGCTAAACGCATCAAACTTGACTGTTTACTCGATGAAGCAAAGATTCGCCGGATACACGCCGATTTTCAACGTGCCGAGCCGAAATTGGTCGAAGCGCTTGCTTTACTTGATCCCACGACCGACTCGCTTGATTACGCGAAAACGATGATGGAGTTTGCGTATTTGTGGTATGATCAAGGGAAGATTCCTGCTTCCTTCGAGAGTCTGCAAAAAGCGTATGAGCAATGTCCCAAGGATACCGAAGAAGCTCGCGAGTGCGAACTACGGATGGCAGACAATCTTCGCATGCTCGGTAGGGCAAAAGAAGGTCTTGAGATTATTCAAAAATGCCACGATTTATTGACCGAAGAAAGCAGCGATATTTTCCGTGCCCGGGCACATTTAGTGTTGGGAGCGCTTTACCAAGTCAGTGGCTTGATCGAACAGGCAGAAGATGCCTATCTCGAGTCGATGGAAGTCTCGGAACGAGTGGGTGACCGGCTCAACTATGCGATTGTTTGTTCCAGTTTAGCACACTTCTATACGATCCATAAGGAACACGAAAAGGCGATTCGCCTATTAAGCGATACGATTGCGACTTTAGATCGGATCGGCGATAAAGTCCGGGCAATCCGCGCCCGAAATTCGCTTTCCGGGGTGTATGTCATGCAGCGAAAGTTTGCCGAAGCAGAAGAGTTGTTGTTGCAATGCACCTTGCAAGCGAAGTTAATCAATAATGGGGTGCTCGAACAGGCAATCCGCACCAATCTCGGAATTTTAGCCGGAATGCAGGGCAAACTGGAAGAGGCGGAAACCCAGTTCCGGGAATGTGTAACAATTTGCGAAAAATTTGGCGCTGTCGATCCGTTACAGAGCGGCATGATTAACTTAATGCAAATCACATCGATGCGCGGGTTGTGGCAGGAAGTCGTCGAAGGAGCATCTGAACTTCGCCGCTTAGCAGTACAAGCCGGAAATCGAAGCTCGGAAATTGATGCAATACTTTTCCTTTCGGTTGCCCATCTTTACTTAAAACAGCCGGAAACCGCCCTTGAGTTGACTTCAGCGATTCAAAAAGAAGAACAATCGCCGCGGTATGGAATTATTCTCTCTGTACTGGCATTAGCTGCAACTTTGCTAAAACAGTCAGATGCGATGGTAAAGCGAAAAACTGCAAGGGAACATCGAATCGAGGATGACGAAACCGGATGGTTGCTGCGTTATCAGGCAGCGCTGCTTGCCGGTGAATCGGTCGATGATGATCCAATGACTGCTGGGCCGTTGGTTGCCGAACGAGCGGCGTTAATTTATGCGGAAATCACGGGAGATTCCGTATCTTTACCCGCCGCAATGGAATCATTCCAAAAAGCGGGTGCCACTGGGTATGTGTCCCGGTGTGTGGAATTATTGAAAGGAAATTCGTGAATCGTACTCCACAAGAAATCCCGATTTCGCAAATCCTAACCGATCTCATGCATACGACGCGGGAGCTTTCTGCGCGCGTCACCCGGCTCCGGGGGTATCTTTGACATCGACGGGAAAGCGAAAGCCGTTGATGAGTTAGAAAAGAAGAGCGGGGATCCTGAGTTCTGGAATGAACCGGAAATTGCCCGTAAAACCCTGCAAGAATTAACCGCAGTAAAACGATGGGTCACCGACTATCAGACGCTCGCGAAGGGCGTGGAAGATGTCGTCACGTTACTGGAACTTGCT
>JAOTSC010000140.1 GCA_030247525.1 bacterium
CCTTTGACCCTTCACCTTTCACGAAGTGAAATTTCAGTGCATGAGATTTCATCGGATATTTTTTTTGCGGATGGCGGCGCAACATTTCCGGTAAGTCGCTTTCCATCTGGTCGTCGGACAGGAATGTCCGACGTACGGCGTCACCTGCGGGCGACCCAGAGGGTCTGCCCCTACTCGAATAGTCGTCGGACAGGAATGTCCGACGTACGGGTTGCTTCCCCTGTTCCCCGTTCCCTGTCCCCTGTTCCCTTCTCACAAGGAGAGTAATCCCATCGCGTTCGAGGAACCACGTCATGCCATTCTTCGCTTGACATTTATACAAGACGCGAGCATCCCACTGCCCCTTGTTTTCGGTGAAGAAGAACGGTTTCGGGATGCTTTGAGTCGTGGTCGCTGCAGCGGCATTCCTACTTACAACCGAGCCACCTAATCCAACAAGTGAGAGGAACGAAAGCAATAGAATTCGATCTAACATGTTGCGTCCTGTAGTTTCCGGAATGCGATATGGTTTGTCAATGAAGAAACCAAGATCGGTTCTAAGACTTGTCTGCATTGAGCGAACGCTTTCCTACCGGGAGAATTCTCTATCAATTTAGTCTTAATCGACCCCCGATGAAACGTAAACCTACCCAATTACTATGTTCCCATTATCACAAACCATAAATCCTACCCCGGTTTCGGTCGAATTTATGGTTTTCGTTTTGTATATTGGTTTCTTAGAGTCACCGCATGCTGAGGACGAAACGTAATGAATCATCTTAAAACAGTTCTCTTGTTACTTGGTTTGGTTGTTCTACTGATTGGCTGCGGGATCGAGGAATCGACCCCAACGCCACGGGGGATGTTGCTAATCAGCGCGACTGATAGTACCGGCGCTGATGTCACCGGCGCGTCGATAACGCTGGACGGAATCCTGCAGACCACAACAACGCCAGCCTTGTTAGGTCCCGTGGCAACTGGTTCCCATACAATCAAGCTCCGAAAGCAACGCTATCTCGATTTGACGCAGACTGTTTCGGTCGATGCCGGCGATACGGCTCGGTTCACCGGCACATTGGCACTGTCTCCCTTAGGTTACTTATCGGTGACATCCAATCCGACCGGTGCGCGGATCATTTTTGATGAGCAGTATTTGCTTGACAGCAGCGGAGCAATTCTTACCACTCCCACCGTAGCAATTGTATCGGTTGGTAACCATACCGTGACGGTAGTTCTTGATAGCCACCGGACAGTAAGTCCCGCTCTTCACCGGGTGAATGTCGCACAGGATACCACTGCTATTCAGTTTGGTTTATCGTTCACCCAAACCGGTAAATCCGCCGGGAAACTTCCAATTTCGTTCCGTCAACGGTTACTCACCAACGATACGACCCGGTTCGATACACTGAACAGCGAAATATTCCGTGGTCATACGACGGTATTCACCTGTTGGTTTACAACTTGCGTTCCCTGTCGTAACGAATTACCATTCTTCAATACGATTTATGAAGAATACGCGGAACGAGGCGTCCGGTTCGTCGCATTAACGACTCCGTATCCCAGATCGGAACCGTTGGCTTCGATGCAAGCAGCAGTGCGTGAAGTCGGCATTACATTTCCGGTAACGATTGATCCCCATCCGGGCTACTGGATGGCGATGGTAGAGAATACGAACAACGGCTATCCACTTAATATTGTAGTGGATTCCACCGGAGCGATTCATTGGGCAGGGGGTTCGGTTTCGGAAACCGAATTACGTTCGATGATATCGACGTTAGTCCCGTAAGTTCGCCTTACGTATTATTTTAGGTAATGAAGAAATCGAGAGGGAAACCATGAAACCGGTCACTACTTCATTTTTGAAACGGCTATTCGCATCAGCAAGTTTATTGCTTCTACTTATCACATTAGCCGGGTCGAATGCGTCGGCGCAATCGATACGAGTAACAGCATTAGAAGATACGATTCGACATTCTGAACCGAATGTTACTCTCGGTGTTTGGTATCACGTTGAAAATTTAACGAACGATACGCTACATCTACTTTTCCGCTCGGTCCGCACATCGGTTCCAACTGGGTGGGGTGTGAGTATGTGTGTCGGTTCCGCTTGCTACCCGGAATTCATCGACTCTGTGACGTATGATATTCTTCCGCGCGACTTAGATAGTTGTGCTTTAGACTTGTATGTAGGTCCAGAAGTCGGACTTACTGCGACCGCAAGTATTACAATACAACGAATTGGTACAACCGAGTTACATTCGCGTACTGTGGTAGTTACTTCAGTTGATGCGCCGGAAGCATTATTGCCGACGACAACCTTCTTGAGCAATGTCTATCCGAACCCGTTCAATTCGCAAAGTGTTTTGCAAATGTCGCTTCCCAACCGCGGCAACATTGGTTTAGCTGTGTACGATATCTCGGGACGACGAATCGCGGGAACTCAGATCAATGGTACACCGGGCATTAACACGATACCATTACAACATCTTCTGCAAGAACAGACTTCGGGAAACTACTTCATTCAAGTGACTACGCCGTATGGCAATCGTACGCATCGGGTCACCTATCTCCGATAGTCTGCAAAGCCACACCGCACAGCCGCCCCATCACCGTAAATCGGTATGGGGCTGGGCGCTCTACGATGTCGCCAATAGCGCCTTTGCCACCACGATTCTCGCTGTCATCTTCAATAAATATTATGCGTTACAAGTTGCTGGTGGTGAAACTGGGATCGAATTCAATTGGTTTGGTTCAAGTTTCCAGATCCCCGGACCAACGCTATTCACCTACTTTGTCTCGCTATCTACACTCCTTGTAATGATTGTTTCCCCGTTGCTTGGAGCGATGGCGGACGAAACGCGACGGAAAAAATCGTTTCTTCTCGGCTCAACTATTATCGGCGCGGGCTGTACCGGGATGTTGTGGTGGGTTGGAGAAGGGGATTGGTTGTATGGCGGCATCTGGTTTGCCATCGCCAACTTTGGGTTTAATGCCGGTCTCACATTTTACGATGCACTCTTGAAAAATGTCTCGTCACCGAAGGAAGTCGGCTGGGTGAGTGGTTTTGGGTGGGGCGTTGGTTACTTGGGTGGTGGATTGCTCCTTTTCGTCAATCTTCTGATGCTGCAACCCCCGGCATGGTTGGGCATCACTGCTTTTCGGGTACAGGATACTTTTCTAAGCGTTAGCATCTGGTGGGTAATTTTCGCGATTCCGTTGTTTTTGTGGGTACGGGAACCAGCGGAGAAAGAACACCTCCACGTCAAAAGCATCTGGAAAGAATCATGGCGGCGGTTGGCTCACACCTTTCATGAAGTGAAAAAACTTCGCGATTTAGTCAGATTTCTACTCGCATACTTACTCTTCAATAATGGCGTACAGACGATTATCCTCATGGCTTCGATTTACGGGGAAGCGGAATTGAATATGACTTCCTCAGGTCTAATCCTCTTTTTCCTGATGATTCAAGGTTGTGGATTTGTCGGTTCAGTGACTTTTGGTAAGTTTGCAGACCGGGTGGGTGACCGGATTGTGTTACTTTCTACTCTGGTTGTTTGGGGGATTGTTTGTGTTTGGACTTATTTTATCGGAATATTCACCGATCCGATCACGGAATTCCATATTATTGGTGTATTAGCCGGTTTGGTGTTAGGGGCAAGTCAATCCTCAGCGCGATCGATGTTTGCCCGGTTCACACCGGCAGACCGTTCCGCCGAGTTTTTTGGCTTCTTTTCGGTACAAGGACGGCTCAGTACGCTGTTTGGTCCTTTGGTCTACGGTACGATGCTTTGGTTGACTGGATCGATTCGGTTGGCGATTCTTTGCCTTTTGAGCTTCTTTATCACCGGTGGGCTATTGCTTTGGTTTGTAAATGAGAAGCGTGGCGAACAAGTCGCCCGCGAGCTAACGTAGTTCGTTTCGCTATTGTTTTCGGGAAATAGTGTTGTACCTTGTAAGGTTTAGAACCCGGGAGGAATCATGTTCGGATTGGGTACACCTGAACTTATCGTGATTGCAGTGGTCATCTTATTGTTGTTCGGCGGCAAGAAGCTGCCGGAATTGATGCGCGGTCTCGGCGGTGGTGTGAAGGAGTTTAAGCAAGCGATGCGCGACGCTCCACCTCCCACGAACGATACAAGTACCGTCGCCAAGAGCGACCCACAATCACAACCACTAAATCCCAATGGAAAACAATCCTAACGGTACGACCGTTGTTTGATAAACTACGTATTCCTGTTTCCGAAACAAACCCACTCCTTCGGGTGTGGGTTTCGTTATGTATTGGCTTTCCCGCAATTGCAATGGTATCGATTGCGGGGGCAAACCTACTCCTCCCCCTAACGATTTTAGGGTTTTTCTTTCTACCTCATACATTTAGCTTTCCGAAAAATCACCTGCTTTGGAGCATTTTACTCGGATTTATCGGGTGGTCACTTCTCACTACCGCAATTTCCCCCTATGGCGCTCATTGGGGCTCATGGTTTGAGGAACTTTCAACTATACTGGCAATTCTTCCCGGGATTATAGTCGGCAGCTCGCTAACACGCATACAACGCAGTTACAGGATTGTTGCTGTTGTGCTGCTGCTCGTAGCGGGTTATGCGGTGTGGCAATTCTTCTTTGGCTGGGATATCGTACGGGGTTGGCAACCGTTGCGGTTTCAGTTTCATCGTTATCACGCGGTAGGTTTACAAGATTTTCATCTCACCTATGCCGGGGTAATCGCAGTCTGTTTACCATTAGCGGCTGCAGTTTGGTCAACTGCAATAGGAAGCTTTGTTGCAGTTAGCGGCGTCGCGGCAGTTATGGCAACAATGGCGCGTTCGATGATGGGAGCAATGGGGGTTAGTGCTATACTACTCGGTATTCTGGGAAAGAAGAAGTTACGAATTCTTGCTGTTACCATCATTGTTGCATTGTTGGTGTTACCGCAAACTGTGTTTCAGGCAGCCGGTGAACGGTTTGCCCGCGGGGTTGCCATCAATTCGGAAAAGGCCGGGGAAGGTGATCCTACAAGGCGGTATCTTTGGCTGACGTCGCTGGCAATTATCAAGGATCACCCGATTGCTGGCGTTGGTAATAATCGTTGGGATGAAGCATTTTTTACGTACAAAATTCCTTTTGACGGTTATAGTTCTACAGCTCATCCTCATAACGATTTTCTTTCGACGGCAGTTGAATATGGAATCCCGGGAGCACTTATATTTGCTACATTTTGGTTTGCTTTTCTGATTCTCCTTGTCAAGCGTCCTACCGATGAACCGAACGAAATGCGCGAATATCGGATCGCTGGTTTGGCTGGGATTCTTACGATTCTCATCGGTGGATTGGTGCAATGTTATTTAACCGACGCCGAAGTGTCGCTACAGGTTTGGTTTTTAACAGGAACATTGATTTCGATGATTTCTACCCAACAAATGGTAATGATTCGGAGTGATAACCGATGAGGATTATTTTGGATGCCCGTAAGTGGAGTGATGGCGGGATCGGTCTCGCGGTGCGGTTGTTAGCGGAGCAGTTTACCCGGAAGGGCGTCGAAGTTATCTGCATAAGTCATGAGAATGATGTTACGAAAATTGAGCAAACAACAGAAGTAAAACCGGTTGTCTGTAATGCCCGCAATTATTCGCTGCAAGAATTATGGCAAGTCGGCGCGGCCGCGAACACAATGCAAGCCGATTTGTTCTACGCGCCTCATTACGTCGTTCCGTTTGGTCTTAAAATTCCGATTGTAACGTTAATCCACGACGCGATCCAACTAATGTTTCCCGACCAATTTTCGCTCGTTCAACGAACTTATGCTCAATACATGATTGGTCGGGCGATGCGAATTTCAACGAAAATCGTAACGCAAAGCGAAACGGTTCGATTGGATTTACTGGAGCGCTTTCCCGGGGTAATGCCGGCAAAAGTTCGGACGGTACGTATGATTCCCGATCCGATCTGGCGAAAAGTGCCCGGAGAACCACCTCCGGTCTGGACACCAGAAGTCTACTGCATTTACTGTGGTGCGTATCGGCAACACAAAAATCTATCATTCTTAGCGGAACTCTGGAAATCTTCACGGGCATTACCACCGTTAGTAATCGTAGGAGATGATTTGGACAAATATCCAGCCTTACGCAAAGAAATTCGACCTTTGTTAACTACGGGGCAATGGGTTGATGGTGGGTTGGTGCCGTTTTCACAGTTGCGGGAATTGGTGGCTGGCGCGTTTGCGCTACTCCTCCCCTCGAGGTATGAAGGGTATGGACAACCCCCCTTAGAGGCGATGTTATCCGGTGTTCCCGCTATCGTAAGCAATTGTGGTGCGATCCCGGAAATCTCTGGTTCTGGTGCGAAAGTTCTTCCCTTGACTTCGCCGACGCTTTGGATAGCCGAACTCATGGAACTCAAGAAGACCGAGTATCGAAATCAAAGAATAGCAATCGGTTCAAACTGGGTAGCAAGCTTTGATACTGACCAATGGATCGAAGGACACATCGCAGCGTGCAGGGAAGCAATCCAGCTTTGCCCGGCAAAAACACCATAGAAACATCAGCAGTGCTATCGTATCCAACACGGAAATCATTGTGTTTGGTGACATCTCTTCTTGATTTTTTTTTATTCATTCTTGCATCGGCATTGCCACAAATCTCATCAACGGTTACATTAAGAATTCTACAGGATGAATAATCATCCTTATAATGATATCAACATTCAATCGAATAGGTAACAGTGTTAAACAATAGATTTCCACTTCGATTAATCGCTTTTGCACCATTTTGTCTTGCTTTACTTGATGTAACTGTGTTTTCAGACCAGTTCTCGAGTTGGCAGGTTTTTCTATTGTTGGGTCTTCTCCTTTTTGGAATCTACCTCTTTACGATTGCCCGCCATATTGATAACGAACTCACAACAAGAAAAACAGCCTCCACTCTTCCACATAACCAAAGTAAAGTAGAATCTGGAAATGATGTTATTGCACCTAATGCCGAATTCTGTCATAACTGTTCAAGAATTCATGAATTGTATAACACAACTGCGATCACTCCTGTAAACTCAAAGCTGATCATGGATATTTTACCCGATCCAGTCTGGATAAAAGATTGTAACGGGAAATACTTAGTTGCCAACCAAGAGTATGCTAAGCGTTTAGGATTCACGAACCCCGAGCACATGATTGGAAAAACCGATTTCGACATCTGTTCAGTTGAAGATGCCGACCGTTATACCGCCGGCGATAACCAAGTCTTTTCAACCAAAACACAACTGATCGAGGAATCTTTCTTCGTTCATCTCGATGGCACCAGCGGTTGGTTTAGTGTGTCAAAAACACCAATGATCGATGCGAATGGGAACTGTATCGGATTGTTAGGAACCGCCCATAATATTAGCGACCGGAAGCGGACAGAACAATTGTTACAGCAGTCTAAAGCGGAGTTGGAAGAAATGGTGCGGGATCGCACAATGAAATTGCGGCATGCCTTCGATGACTTAAAGCTGTCAGAAGAGCGATTCCGAACGATTATTCAAGATCAAACCGAAATGATTTGCCGGTTCAATGTCGATGGTACTTACTCATTCGTAAATGAAACCTTTGCCCGTTTTTTTGGATCACGTTCCGAGCTTGTTATTGGTAAGAATTTCTATACCCAAATCGAGAGCGAGGCCAGTGATTATATCAAAAGTTTACTCTGCAGCATCTCTTCCACTAACCCAACTTTTTCGACCGAACTGCCGCTCATTGACAAAGATGGCATCAAGCGGTGGACTCATTGGACTGCGCGGGGACTATTCGATGAAAGTGGGAACTTGCGGGAAGTACAAGCGGTTGGCCGAGACATTTCCGAGCGGGTGCACGCAGAGTTATCGCTCCGTGAGAAGCAACTTCAGATTGACCAACTTATCGAACATGTCGATGCTGTTTTGTGGGAATTCGATTTAGAAACTTACCAGTATCTCTTTATCAGCCGTCAAGTCGAGCACTTGTTGGGATACCCCCATCAGGATTGGACGACCAATTCAACGTTCTGGATTGACCATGTTCATCCCGAGGATCAATTATTAGCAATCGGAAAACTGTCGATTAGTGACAGCACTGAACTCGAAAAGTATCTCGAATACCGGATGATTACGAGCGACGGTCGGGTGATTTGGGTACTTGATCGAGCAAGGATCTACAAATCTCCAACAGGTAACCGGCTGCGGGGTGTTTTTGTCGACATCACTCAAAAGAAGCGTGATGAGTTGGTGCGTAATTCGCTGTTGGAGATTATGCGCTCTACTTCTGCGTTACAATCACTTGAAGAAATGTTAGCGGCAGTTCATCAGTCTGTTAATACGCTGATGGATGCGAGCAATTTCTTTGTCGCACTATACGACCCCGATGAGGATGCATATTCGTTTCCCTACTCCTTCGATCCATTCGATGAACCAGTTCCAACCCGAACGTTAATTCCGTTAAAGAAATCGCTCACGGATTATGTACGTCGAACCGGACACGCTTTGTTCTGCGATGAAGCGAAATTTCAGGAACTAACTAACGAAGGCGAGGTGGAACTGGTTGGCGTACAGTCGGTTTGCTGGTTGGGCGTACCGCTGATTACACAACGCGGAGTCATTGGTGTAACAGTCGCACAGACCTATGCAACAGACCAGATTTACACAAAGTCCGATTTTGAATT
>JAOTSC010000141.1 GCA_030247525.1 bacterium
GCTTATACCGAAGTAAGACTTCCTCTTTCGTTTCATCCTGATAAGTGGTCTTCGATAGTTCTTTCGACATGTTTTTTAATGGTAAGGTTAAGATGCGATAAGAACGGTAGAGACCACGCTCCCGCAACTCGATTAGTTCGCCGGCTTTCACTTCATCAGCAGCATCCAGTTTTCGCTCGCTACGATATACTTTACCTTCTTTACAAGCCGTCGTCGCCTGAGTTCGGGACTTGAACAGGCGTGCTTGGAATAACCACAAATCGACTCTCATGGCGTTTCTATCCCCTTCACTTTTTTCACCGAATCTGTTGGCGTAGTCACGGTACTTTGTTTGCGTATCGGCGGGGTATCCCATTCCGTTTGAATATATGCTTCGATGGTTTGTTTCCCTTCGCCATCCCGCTCGGTAGCTAATCGCAACCAAGGCAGCAGTTGATATTCAGCGCGGATCGTGTTTTTGTTCACTCCTGTGCTAACCGGTGTTGCTACCGAGAAGAAGAGTTTATCAGTAACATACCCGCCGATTTCTAAAGTATCCGATGATTTTCGAGTGGTTGAATCTTTTGCCGACCGATACTCAAACACCGATAATCCCAGCCGTTGTCCTACCAGTCCTGTAACTTGCTCAATTGCTCCACTCTTGGCTAACTCGCTCGTTTCATTGGTGATGTTTAAGTTGTTCTCGTCGAGTGGCATACCAATCGTCAAGTATCCAATAGCGGCAAATTCAGAGAGTTGAGTCTCACCCTTTTTACCACTCAAGATCAATTCGGGATTTTGCGCTGTACCGGAAATTGATAGTGTGATATCGACACCTTTGGTGCGTTTCAAACTTTTCTCTACAGCAGTGATGTTCATGCGGGGATCAAACGGCGGTCCATCAAAAGTCAGTGACCCAGAAGTAATTGTCAATCGTTTTCCATATTGAACAACGTACCCGCGCAGAATCTCGACGTTTCCATAGATCTGGGGGTACTGCTGCCCCGTCTCTTTGAACATCACCAAATTCATCCGGGCTTCGGCATTCACACCGCGGCCACGAATCCAGACATTACCCTGCGCATCTGCCGAGATACTTCCTTCTGCATTGTTCCAAATTGATAACGCCGGGAAAACACCCCCGTCTTCATCTTCAAGGTAGACTTCCTCTAAGTCTTTTTCTTCTTCGCCCATATCGAAGACCGCTTCCGAAATTCGCGAGCGACCGGTCATCATTAAGTGGTTAAGCGGTCCGTGCAAAGAAAAATCGAGATCGCCGGAAATTTGTTTCCGCGGCTGTTTGAGGAATCTGAAATCGCGGGCGCGGGCTTGAATATCGACGGTGAAGGAATCGTCATAAGCGATTTGTCCGGTAAGCTTGAAATTTCCTTTTCCAGATTTCGTTTCGGCTTGTTGGATGACGAGGGCATTTCCAATGGTCGATGCTCTGATGACAAGATCCCGTTGGTCGATCCCGAATTCCGGCATCACAAAACGCTTGCCGGTCAAATCGACGAACAGTTTTATACCATTGGTTTGATCGCGTTGGACATTCGCTTTGATTGTTCCATCCCAAACCGAGCGACGGGGTAACATTCCTACAAACCATTGTGAAGGCATCTCAATTGTCTCCAGTGTCAAGGAATCGAACCCTACAAAGGATGTATCAGTCAATCGAGCAATCCCACTTGATGACAATGCTTGGATGCCATCGCGCCTGCCATTCATGTCCCAACTGAGGAGATAATCTTCCATAGCAAACTGTGCTTCAAGGGTATCGAGTACATACACATTGTTCCAGCCTGCGCCAAGAATGTTACAGTATCCGGTTACGGTTGGCGGATGGTTTTTTCGGATCAACCAGTTGCCATCGACTGAAATCTCTCCTTGCAAATCGCGCAGTTTTGGAACAACCGTCAAGAGGGATGTTAGTGCCATTTGACTAATAGCATAGCCACCGCCGAACGTGCCGGAAGTATCGTAGCGGAAAGAACCATTTACAATACCCAACGGTGTATCGGCTTGATAGCGTTCCCATCGGATTCCCCGACGGGTCGCCTCGATTGGTGCGGATTGCATTAACGTGATTGGGAAATTGCGGTTACGGATTTGAAGGGTATCAATCTGAGTCGTGAGAATTCCGCGCAAAGTATCAAGTTTCGCAGCAGCAGTAAAATCAACCGACAGGGTATCGGAGACTGTGTGTAGCGACAACAAAATCGAATCACGCTTCCAACTTCCATGAACCTCTAACGAAACAGGTAAACTATACTTTGAGCGGAGCGAATCGATTCGTAATGCAATCAGATACGGGGAATCGGGAAAATTGAGTACAGCTTCTGTAACAAGAATCGAATCGGCAAAGAAGTCTTGATACACCACATTTTCTAACAAACCGGAAAAGGTAACTTGATGCGATGCTTTGGCTGAATCAGACCCGGCACTACCTTTCGCATCAAACTGCACCGACGCAGTAGCAGCAATTGAAGTGTCAACCGAAAAGACTTGTGGTACTCGGTCAACGAATAGGTGATCAATTGTACCTTTAACATCGTAGGCACCGTAGGTAGTCGCTTCGCCACTTAATGCAATTCGTGCCCCCGCAGAAGTCGCTCGAACGGTATCTAATGTAATGCGATTGCGATGATACCCCCCCGCAGCAAACAAAGTATCGACTACATTTTTATACAATTGTAAGCGTGACGTAGATAAACGAAATGCGACAGAATCAATGGGAATCTGTTTGCCAGTTGTATTCGAAACAAGATTCACAAAAATGCTGTCGGGGAAATCACTAGATTTGAGAAAGTCACGCAATTTGAGCAGAGAACCATGTGCTGTAAGTTTCGCTTGCGCATTATCTTTCAGAAAATTCACCGTCGAAACATCCACCGTTAAATTGGCATGACGCTCGCCAATCTTTCCTTTCGCAGATGCATACTTCTTATTGAATTTCCATTGCAAGTCAGCTGTAAGATTTTCGAGTGGTGGAAGTGAAGAACTATCGACAAGCAATTTGCCGGCAAAGCTGATATCGCTAAAGGGATCGCGCACTTCACCGGTGATATTTGCAGTTATAGCAGTGGAGTCGATTCCGGTGACGAATGGTGACAAATCAAAATTCTCAGTTGTTACATCGAGTCCGATGATATGCAAATTACCGTCGAGATTGTTGGCAGTGACATTAACTGCTTGACCGGGTAGATAAACGCCAGCGCGCGCATGGAGACCCCCGGGAGAATGGGAACCATCAAAATCGAGTGCGACATGAGGAGTTTCCGGCCAATAATGCAGAACCCGGCGAACGGTCGAATCAGCCAACGTAATATCGCCATTCGCAAATCCATAAGGAGGATTATGGCTAAAATCGATTCGACCACTAACTCCAACTGCTAACTGTGGTAGTCGAACCTCTACTCGCTCAAACGACATACGGTTCTTAACAAATACGAAGCTTCGGATTCGAACAAAAAATGGAGATTTCGGAATATTAATAACTGGACTGCGCGAATCGACTATCAATTCACTGTTGTTGAACTCCAGAATCCCAACTACAATTCTTCGAAGCGGAAACTCGCCCGTTCTTGCGGCTATGTTGGATTTGGGTTTAGGATTTTTCTTCTTGATAAGCCGTCCGAAGTTCCACCCGGTACTATCTTGGCGTAAGTGATACTTCAAATGAGCGAGCTTTACAGTAGGTGCGATGACTTGCTTGCTGAACAATGGCATAATCATTACGCGAATTGTTATTGAGTCGCAGGTTATCACCGGTTCTTGTTTGTATGCCCAGCGAAATCCTAAGACAGTTATCGTAGGAAACCGGTGAAGTTGCACTGCTTCGATTGTGCAATATCCATCTCCGGCAGAGGAAACAGCTCCAGCGAGTATTCCCGCAATTTTCCCTTGTCCTAACGGCGACAATATTATTCCCACCACTCCTAAAGCGATCAGCAGAAGCGACAAAAAAGTCCATTTTGCTACATTCAAAGAGTGTGCTAAAATTCGTAACGAAATGTGTTGTTCGAGTTTACTCATATCACTTCACCCAATGCGAAGTGAATTTCGGGGTGATATGGTTTGTCGTAAAACTGATTTCGTTTTAATTGCCAACCGATATCGATTCGCACTGGACCAATCGGAGTCCGCAACCGAACACCCGCACCAGCGGTAGTCTGCAGCGGCCATTTTCCATAGGATTGATACTTCTCCCAGACAGTTCCAGCATCGAAGAAAAACGCTGACCACAACGGTCCCCACAGTTTATACCGCACTTCAAGCGACCCAGCACAGTAGGACTCACCTCCGATAGGAGTATTCGATGCATCCCTTGGTGAGAGTTCGCGACGGGACCAACCGCGAATCAAGCCAAGTCCACCTAAATGGAATTTCTCATCAGGTGGAGGCGCTGGTGAATTGGGAAACAGAATTAACGCACCCGTTTCTACGCGGGTAGCATAAGTTAGTTTTTTATCATAGGTGACATTGTAATTCCCGAAGCCTCTTAAGCGGAAGAAGCGTGAGGAGCTTGGTAAGAAGATGCCAGAAACGGCGATCTCTGGCTGAAAAATCCCACCTTGGGTGGCTTCAAATTGTTCCGTACGAAAATCGAAGGTTCCGGTTAAGATGTACAAGTCGAGATTTTGAAAATTCGATAGTTCAAGTGAAGAATTCTCAGCCGATTTTTGATTAATGATCCATATCCGCTGCAACCGTTGAGCAAATTGAATTGTCCACCAAGGTCCTGATGGGAACGAAACCGCTTGAGTGCTTCCGATTTTGTCAATACCGTCTTCGTTGCTATGGAGAGCAAAGGGAGAAACCGTTAACTCAGACCCGGGACCAAAGGGATGAGGTTGTACAATTTTTAAATCCACTGTTTCTTTTCGGATCGAGCGATAGTCAACAGAATCATTGGTCGACTTTCCTTGGAAAGCGACACCGGCACTAAGCTTCACGGTTCTACCGCCGGGCAATAGAAAGCGGTCGGTGATTTCACCAGTCATCTGTAGCAATTCATCAGTGTCCCACGCGGGACCGAACCTGGTTTGCCAACGATCCGCTTCCACGACGCGCACTCGTAATGGTAATCGGTTGCCCTTCACGGAAGTATCGGTTACGATATCGACGCTACGAAACAGGTTCCGTGAGTAAAGGATGCGGCGACTTCGCTCTATTAGCGAATAATTATAGGATTTTCCGGGCCGGGCAAGAATGTCAGCGGTAACATCCTTTGGTTTTAACCGTTGAACTCCGTAGACGGATGCAGTATCGAAGGTGTTTATGCCACCAGATTCGATTTTAAAATTGATTTCAACATACAGCGAATCATTAGACCATTGAACCGTTGGTGTAATCTTAGTACGGGCATAGCCGTGTTTCGAGTAGAGCAAGCGCAACGAATCGACAGCATTGACCAAGTCTATCTCGCGGAATCGACCACCATTTTCCAAAGCGATGTATCGTCGGAACCGCACCGTGTCGCGAGGCGCCATTTCAAAGGCATTAAAACCGAACGCCAAGACGCGGGTCGGATCCTTGACAGTGACATGGTATATCGCGGTAACTTGTTCTTTCTCATCGACTTGCACCTCTCCACTCACTTTGCAATCCCGCCAACCTTCCCGACGGAGAAAATGATCGAGCCGAATCACATCACGGGCAAAGGAGACTCCATCGAACTGTGGTTTCTTCTTCCAGAAAACAAATTTGTGATACCAGGGAGCCTGTGCAGTAGCCACTTTTGGCCAAACTTCCGACGCAGGTAATGGGCATCCTTCGAGTTCGACTTTATGTAACAACAGCCCATCAGCGCTGATGAATTCACGAGGGATTTTTTGTCCAACCGCAATGCCTGCTGTAAATATTACAAGCAGAAAAAGAAGAAGAAGCCGGGTTACCGGGAATTTGGTAAGCAAGAGTACCACACTACAATGTACATTCAGAACACAAGAACTGCATAGACCCTTTTGCGGTATAACGTATCATCGTTACTTTGTTCGTGTACCACAGTTCAACAAAGCTTTGTTGCATTAAATTTAACGAAAGAAATCCGACTTGAGTCCATCCCTATACATTGCTTTACGGTACCTACGAAGCAAAAAGCAAACCCGCTTCATTTCGGTGATGACCATGATGGCAATCCTTGGCGTCACGGTAGGGGTTGCTGCGTTGACCATCACGTTATCCGTTATGAACGGTTTTGAACAGGAGGTTCGACAACGCATCATAGGCGCCGATGCGCATCTCAAAGTACAATCGTTCCGTACCACCGGTATTGAAACTCCCGATACGCTACGGGCGCAGTTATTGCGGTTCCCGGAAATAGAGGGGGCAGCGCCGTTTGTTCATGCACGTGGATTACTCAAATACCAACAACAAACCGAAGGGATCATGCTCCGCGGGATCGATGAATCGTTGGTAGGTAGTGTGAGCAGGCTACCCGAACAGATCCTGCAAGGGAAAATGGCATTGAAACGTCCTGAAGGCGGGGCGGCAGGGATATTGCTAGGAAATTACTTAGCGGAAAAGATTGGAGTTGGAGTATCTGACACGGTGTACTTAGTGACCACAGGAGGAGTTACCGGTCTAACTCCGCAGCTAAAGCGCTTTGTTGTTAGTGGAATCTTTTCAACTGGATTTTTTGAATACGATAATACAGTTGGATACATCGACTGGCGAGAAGCAGCACCATTGGCAGGATTGTCTATCGGTAGTGTTCACGGCTTTGAACTAAAAATCACGAATTACGAAAATGCCGACCGCGTTGCGAAATCAATGCATGAACTTGTTCGTTTTCCATTATTTACAATGACTTGGTTCGAGCAAAATCGCACCTTATTTGCATGGATTAAGATTGAGAAATGGGCTACGTTCATTGTTCTCTCGCTCATCATCTTAGTTGCAATGGTCAATATTATTAGCAGCTTAGTGATGTTAGTGCTGGAAAAAGGTCGAGATATCGGCATTTTGAAGGCGATGGGTGCTAACGAAACGGGGATAGCTCGGATATTCTTACTCGAGGGGGGCTTAATCGGCATTATCGGTACTTTGTTAGGCTCGTTGTTGGGTTACTCATTCTGTTGGGTTCAACAAACGTTTGGTTTCTTTAGTCTGCCGGGTGATGTTTACTTCTTAGACCGGTTGCCAATTCGCACTGAATGGAATGATTTTGTAATGGTGTCTCTCATCGCACTCGTAATGTCGTTAATGGCGGCTTGGTATCCAGCTCGGAGAGCAGCCCGCTTAGACCCGGTGGTCGCTATCCGGGGGATTGGATGAACGGAGCAAAGATAGTCTTAGAAGGGGTAACCCGTTCCTTTCAAGAGGGAAAAAGTTTTCACCATGTCTTACTCGAAATCGATTGGTTTGTGGAGCGAGGTTCTACGATTGCAGTGACCGGACCAAGTGGAGTCGGGAAATCGACACTGCTCAACTTGATTGGCGCGCTGGACCGGCCGAACAGTGGACGAATTGTGATGAATGGCACCAATTATGATTCGTTACACTCAAAACAGCGAAGCGAGTTTCGTAGTTTGTACATAGGTTTCATCTTTCAGTTTCATCATTTACTGCCAGAATTCTCGGTGTTAGAGAATCTTCTCTTGCCGGTTCGGTGGGCGAAAGGGAATCTGATCGACGCCGAGAAGCAAGCGAAACAGTGGTTGGAACGAATCGGACTGGGGGAACGGGCACACAGCCAAGTGAGTATCCTATCGGGCGGTGAGGCTCAGCGAGTGGCGACACTACGTGCACTCATGAACCACCCTCAACTATTGTTGGCCGATGAGCCAACTGGTAATCTGGATGGGGAGATTGCCTCAACCGTAGTCGACTTATTGTTTGACTTTTGTAAAGAGAATGGCGCGACTTTGTTGATGGCGACCCATCATACCGGTTTCGCGAAGCGTTGCGAACGTACCATTGTATTGGGGAATGGAAAAATCGTCTCTGATCGAGTAAACAGCTTAGAGACACCCGAAGAATCGCTCGAATCAGACATAAAAAAGAGTAGGATCGACATCAGTGTCCATCGATAAAAAATGTCCAGTTTGCGGAATCACTTTAACGGAACTTCGAGTGCGGCATCAGGCAGGCTGTGCTGAATGTTACTCGTATTTCCACAATGAGATTCGTACTCTGATAAACGAAATTCAATCGATTTCTCAGGAGAACGATTCTCCGATGCCGATAATTCCGATGGAAGAACATCCGATGTCGTCACCAACGCAGTTGAACGATTTACAGAAGCAACTCAACAAAGCAGTCGAACAAGAGAATTACGAATTAGCTGCAAAACTACGCGACTTGATCAACGAGTTAAATCAGACGGTACAACCCAAATGAGTCTTCCGCACGGCATTGTCGATTCCGAACAAGCTCCACACCGT
>JAOTSC010000142.1 GCA_030247525.1 bacterium
GAGACAGTCATTGTGGTTGTTATATGTTAACTGAATACCAAAGAACTGGCTCTCTTCTGGATACAATGGGCGTGAATACCAGCTTCCAGACCAAGTCAACGATGGCGACATACCCGAACTGAAATAAGGAGTCAGTGGAACGTTGCTTATCTTTGAAATGCGGTAGCGTAATGCGACGGTGAAAGCATTGATGAAATAATACTCACCCATCGTGGTCGAAAGATTTCCAAGTTTGGCGCGTAATGACAAATCACCGGGCGCCATAAATTTGTCTCTGACCTTACCGTAAATCGGTTTTCCCCAGTTGTAGTCCTGGTAAACGATCTGAGAGATTCCCAATTCAATTTTTCGGGTATAACCGAAATTCAAATTGAAAGCAGACGAACCGTTCTTAATGTTTTCGGAAGTTCCGATGCTCCCAGCCCAGAACCGACCATGAAAACTAAACATGGCAGCGCCTGGTGGGATTGTCATCGCTGAACTAACCCAATTTGTTCCCATACCGCCGGAATATTCCTGGGCTTTGACGACAGGAACAGCAGCAACGATTAAAGCCAATACAAGCAACCCAGTGGTTACCAATTTCATAACCCCTCCACAAGAGAATGGCTGGTTCAAACCTAATTATTGAAACGTACGCATTTGTGGTACGTACTGTCAAGTGATTTGCGCTTGGTGAATATTATTTGACGAAGAACACGTAGTAAACGTTCGCAACCATTGCCAATTGTGCGATGATCGATACAATTTGACTGGTTAACTCTCCGAGCGAACCGGCAATTATGACTGTGTCGCCCGGTTGTAACTTCGGAATGATCCGTTCGTCACCCGTTTTAAGATAACGCTTAATGTTGATTGTCAATACTTCTGAGCCCGATGACGAGGATCGAATCACACGAACATTGTCCAGACGTGCTTTCGGTAACGGACCACCGGCTACCGAGATCAAAGTCATTAGATCGGTGGTAGATGGTACTAAGTATTGACCTGGTTTAGCGACCAGTCCCCAGACATTAACAGCCATCAACAATTCGTTCTGACTGCCGATGTAGTATTGGGCGCCGCGCTCACCACCGGTTCCGATCAAAGTGCCGGTAGCTCCCATCTGTTGAGCGGAAGCAACACCCGACATCGAAACCACGAAAATCAGGATTAGCCCGAATGCAATTACCGCTTTACGCAAGTCAAATTCTCCTTATTGTATTGTAAAACTAAAGATTGCTACTGATCCACCGTGAACTAAAGTATTGGTTTGCCAAAACTCGAATCGAACATAGTATTCTCCGGGTAGTAACCGGTTCTGAGAGTCCAAAAAAGCACTGGATGCGCTGCCATCATCGTTAAACACTACTTCATGGCTATTGTCATATGTTCGATCCCAACGCCAAACTAACTCATCGTTTATCGTAAGTACTTTTAGAGAATACTGATTTGGCGAACGTTCCGGATTCGAATAAGGATTGTTCCATTGGAAGAGTGGCACACCTAAATCAAGATTCGTTGCGGTCAAGCCATCGACTTCACGCAATATCGAAAACTTCATTGTATCCGACGCAACTGAAACGTTCCCGAAGGCATCGACTGCATGAACCCAGTACTCAAATGCGCGCACGCTGTCTGTTATTGGATCGGGGAAGATAGCGGCATCGCGTACGACATATTCACGAGCTGACGCACTGAGAAATAGTCCTGATGGGGTATTGCCAGAGTATGCGCTCCGGTAGTTCACAATCCACGAGGCAATATCGTTCTCAACTGGATTCTGCCAAGCAATCCGGAAACCATTCCGGGAGTATTGCCCCAAAATAAACGGACCGCAGGTTGAATCGGACTCGATTGTCTCCATAGTTAACAATGGATACAATATCGGTTTGAGCGGAGGTGTTGAATCCTCCGGTGATTCGTCTTTTCCGCAACCGCCAAAAACGATTACGAACAAAAGGACTGCCAAATAGGGGAGTCGTTTCATGTTATCTCCCTAAAATTGGAAAGTAACGCCAATCCAATGCTGATTGCCAAGCTCCGGTTGCTGAAATGCATAGTCAAGCGTACCTCGCCACAATTTTACCCCCGCTCCGTAAGCCATCAGTCCCTTACGTTGACCCAAGCGAACGGCAAGCATACGATCATACATGTACTCGACTCCCCAGTTCACCTGATACTCATACTTCTTCTCGGTGTTCAACTCAAAAAGAAAATCACTTTTCATTGTAGGAAACGGTTGATTGTAACCGACACCCCAACGAAGATTCAATGGTATAGCATCTTCTACGCCGCCACCCCAATTGATTCCGGTGCGGGTAAAATCGTCGGCAACCAAAGCAAAATTGACGTCGCCAAGTGTTTTTTGGGCAAGGAGATCGTTAAGCGAAAATCGCATTCCAATACCGCCATCGACACCAATCCCTGATGCTTTTTTGTTGTAAAGCGCAGTTCGAATTAATTTGACATTCAATCCAACTGGAATCTCAATTGGCAGTGAGAAGTAGCTCCAGCCAAATTCGGCAGTGAACCGGTTCAACTTCGCAAAAGTAAAGAATAATGCGTCTTCCCGGTCGGTTGTGACTCCAATTGGCTTGCCGCCGCGTTCGCGGATCGTTTGTTGTCGCTCTTCGATCGAAAGATTGTTGTAATCGGGCCAAATGGGAATATCATCGACGCCGAGACTAACCCAATGGATACCGATTGCAGCACCTGTGATAGGCATGGCAACACCCGCAACGTGGTACTTTGCCAATCCATCAAAGAGAGGTACATACATTGCATTAAATTCGATACTCCGCAATCGGGAAAGCAAAGCAGGATTCCAATAGAAAGAACTTGCTTGATCACCGGTCGCTACCGCACCACCCATTGCAAGCTGACGAGGACCAACACCGATTTCAAGAAACTCGCCGGCATAGCGAGCCGCTGAGAGAATCGAAGCGAAGCTGAGTATTAGAAGTAATGTAAGAAATCGTTTCATGGGATTACCTCAGCTTCGCTAATTTGCCTTTGTGCTCAATGGTCTTTTCGCCATTCTTCGCAACAAATCGATAAAAGTACACGCCATTCGCAACAATTTGCCCGTTTTCATCTCGACCATCCCAGGTGATTTCCCGATAATTAATCACCTTGGGATCGGTTTCTCTTACCGTTCGAATTTTCCTACCGGATACCGTATAAATGTGAATATGCACCGGCTCATTTGTTTGATCAGTCAAGCTGAAAAAGAACGTTGTCGTCTTGTGGAAAGGATTTGGAAAATTTCCAATCCATTCCAATTTGAAATCGTTAGCTACCCGGAAAACAATCGAATCGTTCGACCGGTTACCAGCTAAATCGGTTACTTCCAATTTTGCCCAATGCCGACCGGTATCGAACCGACGATAGATTGTTACTGGCATCGTATTCGAACTTGGTAACCCGGTTGGAACAATGAGTTCGCTCGGATCCAAAGTATCGCCATCGACTAGTCCAACCACAGTACCAGCCACCGATAAATCAACTCCGCCGTTGTCGTATACCAAAGCGTTGAATTTCGCACCACGGCGGACGTAACCATCATCGGAGAAGATCTGACCTTCCGCGGTTAAATTGAACCGCGGTGGAGTGCGATCTTGATTATCAATGAGGGCAAATTGATAAAACGGTGCGCCATCATAATGGTGGACACCAGAGGTATCTACGGTAGATGATAACATCCTCCACAAGCCAGTCTCCGAGCGACCATGCACTTTGATGCGGTTTCCAATAACACTATCGACGGTAACATCGAGCAAGATTCGTCGTAATTGAACGGTAGTATCGGATAAACGGAGTAGAAAGCCGCGACCACTTGTTAACGTTCGTCCACGATTAGGGAACTTCAGCTCCGATTGGGTTCCCGCCGAGAAAGTATCGATAGCTGTGAACTGTAAAACTGTTGAAGTCTGCTCCAGCCCACCAGGTGGAACGGAAAACCGATAACGCGTAGATGGTTCGTAGGTATCACCATTGGTTCCCGTTGCTCCGTTGATCCACCAGTAATTCGATACCATGGTACGTTCATAATAATTGTTTGCCTCATTGATTTCCGGCAGCGTTGAATCGGGATCGAGCCGGAAGGTAAACCAATAAGTACCTGGTTTACTGCGGACTGGGAAGTACAACGAATACCGATCCCGGTTTCGAATCGAAGGGATACTTTGCACATTCGTTTCTAATGTGTCGCGATTTAACGAGAGAATGATCAAACGCGCACTGCTCGGTACGGACGGATATTGCCCATTGTTGAAACAGGTCATTTTTACAAACAATGTGTCACGAACGATTAACTCAGGTTGACTCACCCAAAGTAGATCGGGAGCGGGATCAGTTGCGAGAAAGAGTTTATTCGCCGATGTATCCCGGTTATTGAGTGAATCGATTGCTATCGTTTGAACAATGAACCAGAACTTTTTCGGTAACCCACTAATCTCCGGAGAGGAATACCAGTGCAGACCCCGGCTTGGATCCGGTGCCATGTCCAACGTATCGCGTTGAAATGGTTGATTCGGAATTGAATCGATTACCGTCGAGTCGTAACGCTCAACTTTTAAGCGCAAGGATGCTAAACCATTGCTGTCAAGAACTTTTGCATAAACGTGGAAACTTGAATCAGCCACTACCGGGAACGGAACGGTGATTAACGAATCAGTAAGAGTTCGACCAACTTCGCTTAATAAGTAAAACTGCGCCGCTACCCGTACCGCAGGTCCTTGTGCCGTTTCGATAAAAATGCGTACAGTACCAGTTCGGCCACTGGTGTAACCGGTGGGAACTAACAACCGTGCTTGAAAATTAGAACTTGTCACGGGAATCACAGTCTCTACCGGATTCCATGAGCTGAATTCGATTGGATTATTGTCGTATTTGTACCAGCGAATCCTCGCTGTACCACTCGATATCGGTAGAGTAGCGCTTACCGTGATGGAATCGCCGCTTTGCACGATATCGGGTGTAGACGTGCCAAGAACGTCTTGGAATGATGGAAATCGGATGCCGGGGTCGCCTAACAACGAAGTAGCCCAGAATGTGTTTCCATAAGGACCAAAGTAAGGAATCCCGCCGATGTAATTGATGTAATCGACTTTTGTATTCGTCATTAGCTGACCATAAGTAATGCCCGGGTGTAAAGCCAACTGCTTGAACATCTGCTCTTGGAACACTAAACCTTGGTCACGATAGCCTAAACCAGCACTGCCGAAAATACCGATTGAGCCTCTCGAATTGGAAAAAATAAACTCCTCGCCCATCGTTGCCCGTTGCTGCGAACCATTGAACGACACGATAAAACAGGAAAAATTACAAATAAGACCGTACCGGCCTTGATTCGTCATATCCTTGATGTATTGGGTGCGGAACAACCCATTATCCGCCCAAATTCCGCCTCCACCGTGACCGTTATAGATGACCAGCGAGTTCCCGTAGCCAAAAAGCTCTTGCAATACTGAGGTGTTTCCATAAAATGGCGAGCTGGTAGAAGTAACCTGTAACCGGGAAAAGTCAAACATCGGTCCGAGGATATTCATGCTTTTCAGTTCAGACTGCTCGAAAACACCAGGACCGCCCTGTCCTCGAATGAAAAGCACTGAATTCATCCAGCGTTCCTGATGGGTCGAATTCTCAAACTCCAGTACTTTGTTGAAATAGCTTGCTACTTCATCGCGGTTACGAGCAGGAACACGGCTAACCGCAATATCAGGGATAAAATCGTTGTCGAGGAGTTGATACCAAGTATCGGAACCAATCAAGCCAATTTCGTGAATCGGTTTCAATGGATGCGGAATCAACGCCCCTTGTCGCCGGGGAACTTGTTGCTGATTGTATTGTGCATCGCCAAGCAGCATAACCGTTCGAGGTGGATTCGACCAGTTCTCAACCGCATAGCTAAGGAAATTGCGAATTGCATCCCGGTGAAACATGCCATTAGAAAACCGGCGGTAAACCTGCTCGACATCGATTTTCATCACACCGTTATATTGCTGTCGCCGAAATTGCAAAACCTGCTCAAGCTCGGACGATCCCAATAACTCGTTTGTACCGATTACAAGATATTCCGCGCCACCGTTTGGCGGGGTCGATAAAGAGTCGGCGGCAACAAAAGCCATCATTGAGTCGGGCACGGTTTTGATACGGTCGCTTGTTATCGCGAAGTACTCAGTTGCGAGCCCCGGTCGATCTTGGAAATGGATTCGATAACGAATCTGTTGGTTTTGGTCGATGTAGCGTTCGACTGTACCGTTGATCAACTTCGCCTGATTGGTGCGGAAAACATGAATATCGGGACTGGTAAAATTCGAGATTAGATAGTCATAGGTAATAGTATCAGGGCGTAACGAACTTACTCGTGGGGTCCCAATGCGAATCTCGTTCCGGTCAGCAATCGGCAATCGCAAGTACTCGATCTGAAACCAGTTGAGTGCGATCCGGTTCGAGGTATTATTTGACGGTGCATCGCCGGGTGAGAAAATCGATAAGGTATCCAAATTGTGATGGAGATTGTTGTTTAGTATTGTTGAGATCGAACTTGTTTCGGAGATGGAATATTCCTGACTTTCCCATGTGCTTAAGCTATCTCCTCGGCCAAACTCCAAACCGTTGTCACTAGTACCATTTAGTAAGGCGAATGCATGATTCTTGGAACCGTGGCCACTCAATCCCGTTAAACAGACCCGAAGTTTGATTGGCGAATATGCTTGAGTATCCGGGTAGGATATTCGAAAAGGGTAATTCTTAATTTCGTAATTGTAGATACCGGCGTCCCATAACCAACGGTCGCGTAAGTCATCATCCACTTCCGACAAACTTGCTAAATAATTATTTTCCTCGAAATGATATTTCACATTTGCAGATGTCACCGGAATGAAGGAGTTTAAATTCGTTACGCGAATCTCACCGGAAATCTCCGGCATTCGTACGCCATTGTAGCCATTCCACCCCAACAAATAGGAACGATATTCGCTGTATCGATTACCGCTAATATCTTGAGCATTAACAGTATCTTCAGGAAAAGGAGTACGTCCGAAGAACTCGATTTGGTCTTCTTCGTCGAATCGACCATCCTCATCTCCAACAATGTGAATGGGAACCGTTACTCCTTCTGCTTCCAATCGGAGTCGCGCCGGATCGATGCTGTGAATTGGTACACCGAGGTTAGCCAACTGCTGACCACTAAATCGATAGTATCCAAACTCCCGGACATCGATGCGAACAGCACTGCCGTTGTCGACTGCGGCGACTCGGGGGGTTGCTGTCATTCCGGTGCGCAAATTTGCTGGGATTGTGGCTGAAAACACACCAAGCATCTTCGCTAAATCGTCACGTTCTCCTGCTGTTACAGCTCGTCCGCCAAGCGTAACTAAACTCCCGTTACCGCTGATTTCGATCACGATGCGCTTGATCGCCATCAACTCGCCTCGACTGGCATCGTAACGCACGGGATGAATGACGACAGCTGCCAATGGGATGCCGCGGTATTTGCCGGTAAGTCTCACTTCAGCAAATTGAATTGGTTGAAAACCGGGTAGATTTTCAGTTGGCGCATCAGCAACGATGCTATCGCCCAAAATCGAGGGAAATCGAGCCAGCGGTTCGGTGGATTGCCGCTTGGTTTCGATTTCGACTATCCGCAACCGCACATCTTCTTTGAGCCAAACGAACGATTTTACATCGATGGGAAGTGTGTAGCCAGCATCGGTAGGGGCTGAAAAGATCCCCGCAATATCCACTTGCACACCTTCGGCAATTGTGCTTAGCGAGGGTTCAGGATACTCGAAGACAAATCGTAATGATTGGTTGGTTTGGGCAAGGATGCGTGCCGAAGCAATCACCGAAGAGTCGGTGGCTTTGTCATTGCGGGAACTCGATAGGTTCGCATCCGACGCGGTATGAATCACTTTTGGAGAAGTGCTGGCGTCGTTACGTTGAAGCCCATCGAGAGGAGCGGCAACACTGTTTATATACAAAAACGCGCCAAGACCGAATATGGCGAAGGCGCGCCACCAAATAGATGGCCGAATCACAGAGAAGTTCCTCCGAACCTGCATGCGTTTAAAACCTCAGCAAAGATAGGCGAGACCCGCCTAATCGCCAAATTGCACTTTGTTTAACCTCTATCAATCGCAAATGGTTCGGAATCGCCTCCTGTTCTAATGTTCTGTAGTGTAAGTGTTACGGTTTGAAAAGTCAAGTTGGGGAATGAATCTCAAAAAATCAAACCATCGGAACAATTCTCGCCGAGCAGTTGTTCATTGTGAAATGACTACGGAATGAAGCGTTCCGGACGAATAAAATCATAACATTAGTTGTAGAGTAGGGC